>RGRP01000050.1 GCA_010021145.1 Candidatus Fonsibacter lacus | reverse complement strand
AGATAATTTAAGTCAGGATCATTTTCTAATAACAAAGAGTCAGAAGAAGCGTCTAGTTGAAAATTTTTTGCATAAAATAATGAAAAAGATAAAGTTAAAACTAAAAATATTAATATTAATTTAGGTTTTTCTAAAAATTTTTTATAAAGTTGATTGATAAAATTCATAATTAATTAACGTATATTCTTTCACATCTTTCAGAGACAGATGTTATAATATCGTAAGGTGAAGTATCAGAAACTTTTGCAAAACCATCTAAATTTAAATTTTTTCCAAATACTTCTAAATAGTCTCCAATTTTAATTTTATTTCTTACTTTGTTTACGTCTACTATCATTAAATCCATAGATATTCTACCGATCATAGGAAGTTCAACATTCTTATAAAATACTTTTCCTATATTAGATATTTTGATTTTTATTCCATCGGCATATCCAAGAGGAATAGTTGCAGTCATTATATCTTTTTTTGCTTTGTAGCTTTGATTGTAACCAGCCGTTTCGCCTTTCTTAAGGTGATTTATTTGAATCACAGGAGATATTAAGGAGACTACATTTTTTAGTCCCTTCTTAAAAAATAATTTACCTCCATATAAAGCAATACCCGGTCTCACCGTATCAAAATGATATTCTTTACCTAAAAATATCCCTCCTGATGCTGCTAAACTAAATTTGCAATTTGGGAAATTAAACATTGATTTAATTTCTAAGAATCTGTTTTTTTGAATAATGTTATATTTACTATTTTTTTCATCTGCACTTGCAAGGTGGGTAAATATTGTAACCTCTTTAAATTTTTTAATTATTGATCTTTCTGCGTATATTTTTTTAATTTCATTAATTTGCATTCCAGATCTACACATTCCAGTATCAACTTGAATAGCTAATTTATTAAAAAATTTTTTTTTATTTAAAAAATTTGTCCATTTCTTAAATTGTTCGTAAGTATTAAGAACAGGTATAAATTTATTTTTAAAAAATATTTGCTCTTCATTTTTATTTAACCCATTCGCTACAAAAATATTAATATTTGAAATATTTTTTTTTATTTTTAATGCTTCGGTGATATTTGCGACCCAGAAATCTTTACATTTGTTTTTAATTAAAAATTTTGCAATTTGAATATCGCCTAGACCATAAGCGTTTGCTTTAATAACTGGACAAATAGATGTTTTAGAAAATTTTTTGATAATATTAAGATTATTTTTAATATTATTTAAATTGATAATTAGTTTTGAATGCGAATATTGCATCCATGGTTAATTATCAAATTTTATATTATTTGCATCTTTAAACTTAGTATAAGCGCTCTCAAATTCTAAATTAATAATACCTGTAGGACCGTGTCGTTGTTTACCAATTATTACTAGTGCTTGGTTGTGTACTTGGCTCATTTTTTCTTGCCAGGTGATGTGTTCAGCAGTTCCAGCCTGAGGTTCACTTTTCTCTAAATAATATTCAGGTCGATATACAAACATAACTACATCAGCATCTTGTTCAATAGAACCGGACTCCCTTAAATCTGACAATTGTGGCCTCTTATCGTCTCGTTGTTCAACGGCACGAGATAATTGTGATAATGCTAAAACAGGAACACTTAGTTCTTTAGCTAAAGCTTTTAGTCCTTGAGTTATTTCTCCAATTTCCTGAACTCGACCTTCGTATTTAAAATTTCCAGTGGTCATCAGCTGTATATAGTCGACAACAATTAAATCTAGACCGTGAAGTCTTTTAATTCTTCTTGCTCTATTTGCTAATGTAGAAATTTTAATTGCAGGTGTCTCGTCGATATAAAGTGGAAGATCATTAATATTTTTTGAAGCTTCGATAAATTTTTCTAAATCTTCCTGTGTAATTTTTCCTCTTCTTATATCGTTAGATCTAATTCTTGATTGTTCTGCTAATATTCTGGTTGATAATTGCTCAGAAGACATTTCTAAAGAAAAGAAGGCAACAGAGGATTTTCCTAGTTTATTCTCCATAATTTTTTTTGCTGCATGAAACGCAATGTTAGTTGCAAGAGCAGTTTTTCCCATTGAAGGTCTTCCAGCAATAATTATTAAATCACCTTTGTGCATTCCTCCAAGTCTTTCGTCTAAATCACGAAGACCTGTTGGCACACCAACAATCCCTTCATCATTTTTGAAAGCTCGCATAGCCATATCAACAGTTTCACCAAGTGCTTTTTCAAATGACATATAGGATCTGTCAAATTTTCCTCTTTCAGCAAGATCAAAAAGTTTTTTTTCTGTTCCTTCTATTAATTGTTCAGCAGTATTTTCTAAATTTTTATTATTAGCTTCAGTTAATGTGTTCTCAGATAATTCAATTAGTTTTCTTCTTAAATGAAGATCATAAATTACTTTAGCATAGTCTTTAGCTTGAAAAGCCGAGGTAGAAAGTCTTGTAAGTTTTGCAATATATTCATTACCACCCAATTCTTTTAATGATTGATCATTTTCTAAGTAATTTTTTAAAGTAATTGGACTTGCAAGCAAACCTTTGCTGATTAGTTTATTTAAATAATGAAATATCTTTTGATGAATTGGATCAAAAAATATATTTTCATTAACAATAGTAGAAATTTCGTCAAATATTTCGTTATTTACTAGGATAGATCCTAATATTATCTGCTCTGCCTCTATATTGTTTGGTAATTCTTTAGTGGTATTTAAAATTCTAATATTTTCCGCGCTCATGGAAATATTTAAATTTATTTAAGATGTGAGTATAGAATAATTTTTTTTACTTTAATGTGGATAAGTTAATAACTTTGCAGTTAAACTATTTTTTCAACCGAGACAACTTTAACTTTTATTGAAGCCTGAACATCGGCATGTAAATTTATTATTACATTGTAATCACCAATTTTTTTAATTTGTTCTTTAAGTTCAATCATATTGGCAGAAATATTTTTAAAATTATGCATTTCTAAATTTTGAATAATTTCTTTTATAGTTAAAGAGCCGTACAAAGCTCCACCTTCCATAGAATTTTTTGTAATTTTTAATTCAAATTTATCAATCTGTTTTTGAATTTTTACTGCCTCATTTTTTAGATCATTATTTTTTTTGTTTAATTCTTCTTTGCGTTTTTCAAAAATAGCTAGATTTTCTTTTGAAGCGATTAGTGCTTTATTATTTTTTAAAAGAAAATTTCTAGCAAAGCCATTTGCAACTTTTACTTTACTTCCAATTTTTCCTAATTTTTTAATATTTTCTAAAAGAATAACTTCCATGACTAATCCGCTACAAATGGTAATAAAGCTAATATTCTAGCTTTTTTAATTTCACTAGATAACTCTTTTTGTTTTGCATAACAAACAGAAGTTATTCTGCTAGGTAACATCTTTCCCGTTTCAGATATATATTTTTGAAGTAATTTTAAATTTTTATAATTAATTACCGGAGCATCTTTTCCGCTTAAAGGACAGTCCCTAGTAAATTTAGTTGTTGCTTTTTGAAAAAGCATTAAATTTGAATTATTATTTTTCTTGGTTTTTTTAATATTTTTTCTTTTCATTATTTACCTTCTTCTTTTTGAACTAGCTCTGAATTTTCTTCAGGTATATTTTTTATTCTTATGGTCATAAATCTTAAAATATTAGAATCAATTCTTTCAATTTTTTCTAGTTCTTGAATGACTGTAGGCTCTCCTGAGAAATATAAATTTGTATAATAACCCTTTTTAAAATTTTTAATCGGGTATGCTAATTGTCTTAGACCCCAGTTCTCTTTTTTTTCAATCTTACCTTTATTTTTTTTTATAAGATCTTCAATTTTTTGGTGAAGATCAGAAAGATCTTTATTATTTAAGCTTTGAGAAGCTATATAGGTATGTTCGTAATAATTCATTTTAGCTTATGGTTGCTTTTAATTAGCATCCCAACCTTAATATTAAAGTCGAGAAAGTCAGGGCAATATATAATTTTTTTTTTTTAATACAACAGTGTTAATTTTGTTATAATTACTTACTTAATTATGAAAGCAATCGTATTTCCAGGCCAAGGTTCCCAGTATGTTGGTATGGGAAAAGATTTTTATGAAACCTTTAGTGAATCTAAAGAAGTGTTTCATGAAGTTGATGATGCCTTAGGTTTTAAATTATCTAATATTATTCTAAATGGACCTAAAGAAACTTTAGATCTTACAGAAAATACTCAGCCTGCAATAATGACTGTAGGAGTTGCAATTTATAAAACATTAAAAAAACAAAAAATAAAAGATTTTAAAGACTATAGTTTTTTTGCAGGACATTCTTTGGGTGAATATACTTCTTTGATTTGTTCGAATTCTTTAACTTTAAAAGAGGGTGCTAAAATTTTAAAAGAAAGAGGCAGGTCTATGCAAGAAGCAGTCCCAGTAAATATTGGAGCAATGGCTGCAATATTAGGCGCAGAATTAGATTTGGTAAATGAAGTGATAAATAAAAATAAATCTAGCGAAGGAATTGCTGAAATTTCAAATGATAATTGTCCAGGCCAGATTGTTGTAAGCGGTAATAAAGAAAAGATTATTAAAATAGTGGATGACCTAAAAAATACTCATGGAAAAAAAGCAATTTTGTTGCCAGTAAGTGCGCCATTTCATTGCTCGTTAATGCAGCCTTCGGCAGATAAGATGAATCAAATTCTAATAAAAACAAATTTTTCCCAGCCAGTAATTAATATTGTTTCTAATGTAACAGCTAAGACAATAGATAATTTTAAAGAAATTCCCTCTTTGCTTACAAAACAAATTACCCATCATGTTAGATGGAGAGAATCTGTAGATTTTATGACAAAAAATGGTGTAAAACATTTTATAGAAATCGGTCCCGGAAAAGCATTAACTGGTATGATAAAAAGAATAGGAAAAGAACTTACAACAACTACAATTGATAATATAACTCAATTTAATGAATTTAATTAATTTTAAAAATAAAAAAGTTTTTATAACTGGTGGTACTGCTGGAATTGGACTTTCTATCTTAGAAAGCTTTTATAAATTAGAAGCTGATATATTTACAATCGGAACAAATATTGAAAACCTCAAAAGTATTCAAAATAATTTTCCAAAAATCAAAACGTCTAATTTTAATTTAGAAAATCATCAAAAAATTGAAGAGTTAGTAAAAGAAGCCAAAGATAAATTAGGTGGATTAGATGTTGTTATAAATAACGCCGGAATTACAAAAGACAATCTTGCAATTAGAATGTCAGATGAAGAATGGAATAAAGTAATAAATATAAACCTAACTGCTGTATTTTTGATTTGCAAATATTCAATTAAAGCCATGATGAAACAGGATTCAGGTTCTATAATTAACATTAGCTCAATTGTTGGTCATACAGGAAATTTCGGACAAGCTAATTATTCAAGTGCAAAAGCTGGAATAGTTGCGATGTCAAAAAGTCTTGCAAAAGAATATGCAAAAAAAAATATTAGAGTAAATTGTATATCACCAGGATTTATCGACACAAAAATGACTAAAAATATCAATGAAGAATTTAAAAAAAAACTTATTGAAAATATACCAATGGGAAAATTAGGCTCAGGAAATGATATTGCGAATTGTGCTATTTTCCTAGCTTCAGATCTTTCTAGTTATATTACAGGCGAAACCATCCATGTTAATGGTGGAATGTATATGGCTTGATTTATTTAATTTATTCATTTATTGAAAGAATCATAAATAATTAAGGGAGTTTAAAAAATGAGTGATGTTGCGGCTAAAGTTAAAAAGATTATCGTGGAACACCTAGGCGTTGATGAAGCAAAAGTTACAGATGAAGCAAGTTTTATTGATGATTTAGGCGCAGATAGTTTAGATACAGTTGAGTTAGTAATGGCATTCGAAGAAGAATTCGGTTCTGAAATATCAGACTCAGAAGCTGAGAAAATACTAACAGTTGGTGATGCAATAAGATTTA
>RGRP01000049.1 GCA_010021145.1 Candidatus Fonsibacter lacus | reverse complement strand
AATGCGCTGCGGGTGGTAACGGCCTCATCGACGTAGGCCGTAAACACCTCAGGCACAATCACATCCGACCGAAGGGTCGCCATGTTGATGTCCTATGGAAAGGGTTTGCGGTTGTTGGCCACAGGCCGATGGGTCAGCACAGCCTTCCCCAATGGCTTAAGTATGCCGGAAAGACTTAACGACTGGCTGCAGCCTTGAGTCGTGCGTACAACTCAGGATCTGTTTTGTAGATGCGAGCTTGTTCGGTGAGGTTGAAGGATTCCCGCGCAAAGGGGTTCTTCGTGCCAGCAGGCAGTTCACCGCTGCTGCGGCCGACGGGTGCGCCGGTGCCTTGGGGCTTGGGTGCCTTGAGGCGGTACTGCGGCAGGCTGGTCTTGGCCCAGTCGCCAATCGGCACGCGTTGGTAGCCATCGACTACTACGACGGTGCCATCAGGTTCGCGGTCAATCTGATCCGGCTTGAGCTTGAGCTTGACCACCTCGTCGGGGTCATGCACCGTGTCGGCTAGGGCGGCAACAGCAGGGCCGATCACCTTGAGTTCACGGTTCTCGGCTTCCAAAGCCTCGATGCGCTGCTGGAGGCTGGATTCGCGCTCGCGGAACTGCGCTTCCAGCTTCTGCCGTGCTTCCGCGTAGTTGCCTTTCTGCTCTAGTTCAGCCTGCTCGTGCGCTTGCTTGAAGGCCAGCAGTTCCTGCACGTCAATGCCATCCGGCAGCTCTGGCACCCGCTTGGCCAGCTTTTTCTTCTCGTCGAGCAGTTCAGTGTTTTTGCGGCGCAGGGCTTCAATTTCAGCCTGCAGCGCTGAGGTATCGGATGAGGACTGCTGCTCCACAGGAGCGGCGGTGTCGTTTTCGGGCATGAAGACCCACAGGGTCAGAGGTGCGGCTTAGGTTGCCGTCAGAGGCGATAGCTACCGCTGCGCTCTTGGCGATCCTGCTCGCGGATCGCCGCGCGGATGTTGGCCGCCATGAAAGTGTTGCCGCACTTGTCGGCAATCTCCAGTGCCTTGAGCAGGCGTTGCATCCGGTCGCTGAGATCAGCCATTGGGCTGACCGGGCAGCTGCTGCAGGTTGCTGCTGAGCTGCGTCTCCTGTGCGGCTAGTCGGCGTTCCTGCTGCGCAGCGGTGGCCTCTAGCTCTGCATCCACGTTGAAGTCGTCGTAGAGCCACTCGCCATCAGCCAGCTGGATCAGCAGGGTTTCCTGCGTGATGTCACCGCCGACGCGGAGTTTGATCAGCTCGGCCACGTGTGCCGGCTCTAGGCGATGCGACACGAAGTCGTTGTTGACCATGCTGCTGCCGGCGGTCGGCAGGTTCAGGTAGGCCGCGTGAAACTTCAGGCAGGTGTCGATCAGGTTCTGCAGGCCGAGGGCCACGGCCATCAGGGCCGCGTCACCCTGGCTGCGGTCAATGGCCTTGGATTCGGCAGCGGCATTGGTCAGGTTCTGACCCAGCACAGCCGCCAGACCTAACTCAGCGATCTGCTTCTCAATGCGCTCCAGCTCAGTGAAGCGGGCCTGGTAGCTAGTGCCTTGCGGTTCTGCGAACTCAGCGCGGGCATCAGCGGGGAAGGCCATGGCCGAGGCCGGGCCAGCCTCCAGCTCTTCCACTTCGGCCGGCACACCGAACAGGTTGTACCGGGGAACAGCGGCGACGTGGAGGATGTTGGCCTGGTCGGATTCGCAGCGGTACGCCTTGAGGTTCAGCCAAGCCACCTCCTCTAGCGGCGGGGTGGATTCCAGCAGGCTGGTGCGGTTGGCATAGGCCACCGCGAAGGGGATCTCGTCAAGCGTGGTGCTGCCCTCGCTGATCAGCTCCCAGTCGCGGGATTTGGAGGCCTGCTTGCGGTACAGGCGGAACCGGCCGATCTCCAGCACGCGCACCTGCTCCACCACTTCCTCGCCCCACTCGCCGTAGGGCACAGTGACCTGCTCTAGGAGGCGCAGCTGCGTGAGCTTCTGGCTGCCGTTGACCACATCAGTGCGCCAGCCGAGGATGTCACGCGGGGTGTAGCTGACCCAGTACGGCCGCGAAAAGTCCTGCACCGGTGTGTCATCACCCTCGTCACCGCGTGGGTAGTCCACCAGCACGCCGACGTGGCCGTAGCGGATGCACTTGCGAGCTAGCTCCTGCAGGTAGGCATTGAGGTCGTTACCTGCCAGGTCTACGTCGAACAGGTGTTCCTGAACGGGGTCGGGGACGTTATCGAGGCGGACCGGCTTGCGGCACAGCATCCCGGCCAGCATCTGCTCAAGGCGCAGCATGTAGGGCGGGCACACGCTTCGGGCTAGGCGTGCGCTGTAGGCCTCATCGTCTTCGCGGGGTTCTTGCGGCAGGTAACGCTTGCCGGCCGCCTGCATCCCGAGCGTGCCGAGGCTGAGCTGCTCGATCAACCGCCAGCGCGGCTCCATGCGCTGCCAGGCGATGCCAGGGTCATGCACCTTCAGCTCCTTGATGGTGCTGAGGGAGAGGCTGTTCAGGCTGGCAGCGAGGTTATGCACAGAAACCTATTTAGGAATAGGTTTCCGCTCAAGTGGCAAGGGCTTTTCTCACGGCATAGCGGCTGATGTTGAGGTGGTCTGCGATGCGGGACTGGCTGTAGCCGGTGCGGTGCAGGCGTTGGATGCGTTGCTGGCGGCTCTCGGAGAGCCAGAGGACCACGCCGATCAGGATCAAGGCGGGCACCAGCAGCACCCACAGCAGGGTGGTGATGGTCATGGTTGGGAATGCGGTGGTGGTCGGTGGTGGGTGCTGCCCATCGCTTCCGACTGCACAATCCTAGCGCATAGGCTCCGCTACGCCTACCTAGTAGAGGCGTACGCCGCGCACCGCCTTGCCCGTCGTGCTCTTCCACGGATGCACCGGGTCGAACACGCCGATCACGCCATAGGACAGGGCATCCCAGCCGTGGTCCCAGCCGCCGTCCTTGTCTGGCATGTTCGTGCCTTCCTTGAAGGTGAGGTTGCGCAGGCTCTTGATCGTCTGCTTGCAGCGCGGGTGGATGAATAGGCGCCTGGTGCCGTTGGCATCGCAGACCATCGCGTTGATGGCATTGCGCTTGTCGTCCTGCATGTAGGGCCGCTTGTTCTCGGAGACCCAGAGGCCACGGCTGCGCAGGATGCCATGGTCGGTCTTGCCACCCGCTGAGGTCTTGCGGGCATGGCCGGTGGGGTCGGGGTAGACGCGGATCACCCGGTCGGGGTAGCGGCGCAGCAGTTCGGTGGCAGCCTCGTCGGTGTGGGTTTCGCGGATGTGGATCTCGTCAAAGCAGTGCAGCTGGTTGCCGACCTTCTGGCCAATGATCCAGTGCATGGGAGAGACGTTGAAGTCGGCGCAGACGATCAGCTCGCCGCCGAGGTCTTCTAGGTCGTCGCGGATGTTGTCGTCGTTGAAGTCAGGGACGACGCGACCGACGAGGTTGACGAAGCTGGCCTCGTATTCCTGCGAGAAGGTGCGCGGGTCAAGCGTGCGGCGTGCGGCCTCGATCTCTTCAGCGCTGACCTGGCCGCCTTCCAGGGTGTTGAACGTGAAGGTGCTGGCGTCAGGGTCGTCGTCAGCAGCGTCCCAGGCTTCCGCGAACCAGTTCAGGCCGGCGGGGGTGGTGGTGAACCAAGCGGGGCCTTGCTGATCGGAGAGGGCAGGGCGCAGGACCATGGTCCAGGCGTCCTCGCGCACGTAGGCGGCCTCGTCGATCACACAGCCTGACAACGAAACGCCTCTGAGCCGGTCGGGGTCTTCCGCGCCCTTGAGATAGATGGTGCTGCCGTTGGCAAGATGGACCGATAGCTCGGTTTCGTTCTTGCGGTCGAAGACCTCGGCCGGGATCATCTGCTTGAGCTGCACCCAGGCAATCTGCTTCGCCATCCGATAGGTCGGTGCGACGTAGTAGAACATGCCGCCCGGACGCTCCAGACCCCAGTTGATCAGGCGCGTGAGCGAGAGGTAGGTCTTGCCGAAACGACGGCCAGAGCAGAGGTAGGTGAAGCGGGTGTTGGCGTCGTAGACGGTGCGCTGCGGGCCGGTGAGGGAGGTATAGAGCTGAGCCTTAAGACCGGAGAAGTCGTAGTCCGAACGTGGCGGCTGGGGTGGTTCTAGGACCGAACCAGATGCTGCTGTGGCAAGGATGCTCACTTAGCAGGCTTCCATCGCTTTGGCTTTAGCTGACGACGCATGTCATTAAGAGTATTACGATCCTTGTTTAATGCTCTGGCCGTACTGCTGCGCTCAACAGATAGACCTGCGCCTTTTGGCAGTCCACGCTGTGCTGCAGCGGCCCGATAACGAAGATTTGAGGACGCCATTTTCAATGAACCTAACGCTTCCGCTCTTTGCTGACCATTGGCTTTTGCTTGCTGTTGACGATTAGCCATAGCAGCACTTGAAGCAGGCTTAGATTGGCCCGAGCCTGTGCTGCGAACACCATATGAAGCTCTTGCCTGATTAGCTTTTGCCTTTTGGCCAGAACTGAGCTTTACGGATTTACCAGCTCGGCCAGAACCGCCACCAGTGCCAGCGAACCGACCACGCGAATCACGCCGAATAGGCATAGCTCTAGCCTCTTTCCACTAGCTTACCTCGCCTTTACGAGCAAAGCTGCGCCAGCTTGGCAGCGGTATTAATGGCACCCAGCGCGATGTGGTACTGCCCAGCCCGGCGTGCTTCCAGCTGCAGCGTGGAGCACTGGGAGAGCAGGTCAGCGATCATCTGAGGCCGTTCAATGTCCCAGTCAGCCTTGAGCTGCTCACGGGCGAGCTTGAGGTACTGATCGCAGGAGCGTGGGCCAACCCCCCAGTTTTCTGCGGCATATCGAATGCAGTCTGATCTGCGACCGCCGGTAGCGATGATCCGCGCAAAGCGGTTAGCGCGGTCGATGGTTTCTTGTTTTGTGCCGCGAGGCGATGCCATCAGGCCGCCTCCTGGTGTGCCTCAGTGAAGTGGGAGTCGGAGGGGATGCAGACGGCAGTGTTACCGGTGAAGTCTTCCCACCGCTTGACGATCACGTCGCAGTAGGTGGGGTCGAGTTCCATGACGCGTGCTTTGCGGCCCAGGCGTTCAGCGGCGATGACGGTGGTGCCTGAACCACCGAAAGAGTCGAGCACGACGGCGCCGGGTTTAGTGGAGTTGGCCATGAGGTATTGGAACAAGTCCACTGGCTTCATGGTTGGGTGCTCGCCGTTGCGGCGTGGCTTGTCAAATTCGAGGACGGTGGTTTGTTTGCGATCAGAGCACCAAGTGTGAGCGGCGCCTTCTGTCCAGCCGTAAAGGCAGGGTTCGTGCTTCCACTGGTAGTCCTGACGGCCCATGACCATGACGGATTTAACCCAGACGAGGCACTGTCTGACTTTCCAACCGACGTCGTGCGCTGCACCACGGAAGTTGTAACCCTCTGAGTCTGCGTGCCAGATATAGAAGGTGGCACCTGGCTTTAGGAAACAGTTCGCAGCGACGTAGACATCGTGAAGGAACTGACGGAAGTCAGCATTGGACATGCTGTCGTTTTTGATTGTGAGAGCGTCTGCTGTTTTGCCTTCGTATGAGACGTTGTAGGGGGGATCAGTCAGCCAGAGGTCAGCGGGCTGGTTTTCAGTGAGGCGCTCAAGGGCAACTGTGTCTGTGGAGTCACCGCAGAGGAGGCGGTGGTTGCCGAGGATCCAGAGGTCACCGGGCTTTGTAACAGGGTCAGCTGGTGGTTCTGGAACGTCGTCGGGGTCGGTGTTGCCCTCGACCGGCTCCAGCTGCTCGGCTGCCTCTAGCAGAGCGTCCAGGTCTTCCTGATCAAACCACGGAGCGATGTCGTGCTCTTCGCTGAGCTGCTGCAGCATCTCGGCATCCCAGTCCGAGAGTTCAGCGGCGCGGTTGTCGGCAAGGGCCAGGCCTACCTTGTCGTCTTCGGAGAGGCCTGAGCGGCGGACGGCAATGATCTCGTCGCCTGCGGCTTCAACCACCTTCAGCTTCGTTAGCCCTAGTGCCTTGGCACCTTCAATGGTGCCGTT
>RGRP01000048.1 GCA_010021145.1 Candidatus Fonsibacter lacus | reverse complement strand
TAATGGGTTATATTGCAAATGAGCGTCCAGATTTATTTCTTGGAATAATTGCACAGGTACCTTTTGTTGATATTTGCAACACTATGCTTGATGAGGATTTGCCTCTAACAGTCACAGAAATTCCAGAATGGGGCGATATTAAAAATGATAAAGAAGCCTTCTTATATGTAAAAAGTTATTCACCTTACGATAATATAAAAAAACAAAATTATCCTCATATGTTAGTCACGGGAGGAATTTCTGACCCAAGAGTAACGTATTGGGAAATGACAAAATGGGTTGCAAAATTAAGAGAAAATAAAACAGATAATAATTTATTATTGCTTCATATGAATATGACTGCGGGGCACAGTGGTGCTAGCGGAAGATTTGATTATCTTAAAGAAATAGCGATGGAGTATGGCTTTGTTTTAAAGATCTGCAAAATACTATCTTAATTTTTTTTCAACTCGATCCCAGAAAAACTTTTCTAATCTTGCTCCATTTAATCTATTAATCTCTTGAATTCCGGTTGGAGAAGTTACGTTAATCTCTGTTAAATAATTTCCAATAATATCAATTCCTGTAAAAAATAATTTATTCTTCTTTAGGAAGGGTTTTAAAATATTACATATTTTTTTATCTCTTCTTATTAAACCGACTTTCTTTGCGGTACCTCCTGTATGAAAATTAGCTGTAACGCTACCCTTTTTTGGTATTCTTGCAACAGAACCTACATATTCTCCATCTATTAAAATAATTCTTCTATCTCCTTCTTTAATTTCGCTTAAATATTTTTGCATAACTATTGGCTGTTTATATTTATTAATTAATTTTAAAATTTTTCTTTTTAACACAACATTTATTCCCTCTAATTTTGAAATTCCTTCGCCTCCATTACCATAAAGTGGTTTAATAATCGTTTTTTTATATTTTTTTTGAAAATTAAAACACTGTTCAATATTTTTAGAAATAAGAGTAGGTGGAATAACGCTTTTAAAATTAAACATCGATAATTTTTCAGGATTATCTCTAATTGATTTAGGGTTATTCAAAATAAGAGTTTTATTAGAAACTTTTTCAAGAAGGTAAGTTGCCGTAATATAACTCATATTAAATGGTGGATCTTGCCTAACTAAAATAACATCATAATCATCAAGAAATATTTTTTGAGTTTGATATTTTTTAAAAAAAATTTTTTTATTTGGAAATAATTTAAAAACATTGCCTAAAGCAGATACTCGCCCATTTTCATAAATCAAATTCTCTGGCAAGTAATGAAATAGTCTATATCCTCTTTTTTGTGCCTCTAGAGCTAAAATATAAGTGCTGTCTGATTTGATATTAATGGACTCAAGCGGGTCCATTTGAATGGCTATTTTAAAATGCTTCTTCATCAAAGATCTTAAATATATCTCCTTTCCATCTAGTATTATACTTTTCTATAAGAGACTGAGCTGGTGATTTTTTGTCTTTAATAAAGTTATGAATATCCTTAAGAAAAATATTTTCATCCATTCCTTTACTATTAGTCTGATTTCTATTCTTCAATCCTAAAGCTGACAAATCTACTAACTTTTTAGCATGATCAAATATTTTTTTATTTTTAATTTCTGTATCAAAACCTTTTTTTGGAACTTCTAAATATGCATTATAAATATCTTCGTAAGTCCAATTTTCTATATATTCTAATGCCTGATTTAATGAGACCTCATTATACAAAAGTCCAGTCCAAAATGCAGGTATTGAACATATGCCTGCAGATGAACAAGAATCTGCAGATCTAATTTCTAAATATTTTTTTAATCTTAATTCAGTAAAAATAGTTGATACATGATTTTCCCAATCTTGAATGGTTGGCTTTTTATTTGGATAGTTTTTCAATTTTCCAGAAATAAAATCATTAAAACTTTCACCCGCACAATCTATATATTCATCATCTTTAATTATAAAATACATTGGAACATTAAGAGCAAAGTCCACATAACGTTCAAAACTATTTTCGTTCTTTAAAAAAAATTCTGGAATACCAGATCTATTTTTATCAGTATTTTGCCAAATATGAGTTCTATAAGATAAATAACCGTTCAATTCTTTTTCTTTAAATGGAGAATTAGAAAATAAAGAGACAGCAATAGGAGTAATAGCTGCTATTAATTTTGATTTTTTTTTATAATCAGCCTCATTTAAATAATCTAAATTAACTTGTGTGGCACATGTTCTATGCATCATATCTAAGCCATTTCTTCCAACACTTGGCATATATTTTCTCATAATTTCATATCGTTTTTTAGGAGATTTAAAAACATCGCTTAACTTTGCAATGGGCGCAAATCCATTTCCTAACAAACCGATTCCAAGTTTTGCACAAACAATTTTTAATTCTTTTAAATAAGAGTTAATTTCATTACACGTTTGATGGATATTTTGAACAGCATCTCCTGACAATTCAAATTGTAAACCGGGCTCTAAAGTAATATTTTTTTTATCTTTGACTAAACCTAAAACATTTTTTCCTTCTTTAATTGGTATCCAATTATTTTTTTCAAGTTCTGAAAAGATTTTTAAAATACTAATTTCACCTTCATAAGGAATTGGTTTTTTACTTTTAAGATCAAATAAAAATTTTTCATGTTCAGTTCCAATTCTCCAACTATCTTTAGTTTTAGAACCTTTTAAAAAATATTCTACGAGCTGTTGTTTGTTATCGATGTATTGCAATTTAGTATCTAATTTATTTTTGAATTGACCTAATTTATTCTTTAGAGTCATCAAATTCAACAAACATTGTTTTATTTTAATGTAACAAAAAAAATATATATTCGCTTAATCAAACTAAAATAGGAGAGATTCATGAAAGGTTACTGGATCGCAAAATATAAAAAAGCAGAAGATACAAAAAAATTAGGTAGCTACGCTGAAAAAGCATTGAAGGCTATTACTGATTTTGGAGGAAAACCTTTAGTACGAGGAGGAAAATATGTCACTCTTGAGGGTGAAGAGTTTATTCGAACGGTTATTTGGGAATTTAAAGATTATGACACCGCATTAAATTGTTATAAATCTAAAAACTACCAAGAAGCATGGTCCATAGCTAAGAATACAGTTGTTAGAGACCTTATGATTGTTGAAGGAGTTTAATATTCAACGGGAACAGGATCTATACTTCTCCACATATACCAAGTAGCAACGGTTGTGTATGGATGCCATTTATTCTTAAAAAAATCTAATTGATCTTTTTTTAAAGGATACTCTTTTTTATAATTTTTAGAAATTGCTTTAATCAAACCAATATCTGAAAATGGAAAAATATTTGATCGGTTTAGATTAAAAATTAGAAACATTTGAGCAGTCCAAATTCCTATACCTTTAATCCTAACCAAGTGTTTAATCGCTTCTTCGTCTGACATTTTTTGTAAATTTTTTATATCCAATCTTTTGTTAAAGAATTCTTTTGCGATTATTCTTAAATACAAAATTTTTTGACGTGATAACCCAATAGATACAAGTTTTGCTTTTGGCAATTTTATTAAATTTATTGGTGTAATTTTTTTAATTACCTTTTCAAATTTTAACCAAATTGAATCTGCGGCTTTTACTGAGATTTGCTGACCTATGATTGATCTGCATAATGAATAAAATGGATCATTTCTTGTAACTAAGTGCCCGTCATATTGATTAATAATTTTTGCCAATTTCTTATCTTTTTTAGATAAAAATTTTTTTGCCTCATGCCAATAATGTGGTGGGTTAATTTTTTTCATCACAAACTAACGTTTCTTATTTTTTATTTGCTCGCGCTTAAATATTATAAAAGAACTAATAATTATTATTATTGCGCCAATAACAGTTGAAACTGAAGGAATTTCAGAAAAAATATAATAACCAAAAACAATTGCTGACAAAACACTTAGATATTTAAGCGGCGTTATTAGTGATGCATCTGCTCTTCTATAAGCTGTAGTCATAAATAAATTTGCAATAGATCCACAAATTCCTATCATACATAAATAAAAGAAATCTAAAATATTTGGCATCTTCCATTCTTCAAAAAAAATTGCTGTGGAACTGACAATTATTAATAATGCTGTAAAATAAAAAGCTATTAGATAATCTGGTTCAGTTTTGGATAATCTTTTAATTGAAACTGCAACAATGCTAAATCCGATGCAGAAAAAAATTGGAAAAATACAATATATATTAAAAAGACTGGTTCCTGGTTTGGTAATAAACAAAACTCCAATCAAGCCTGCGATTACAGAAAGCCATCTTCTATAACCAACGACTTCTTTAAGAAAAATTATAGAAAAAATTGTTACAAATACTGGTGTAGCTTGAGCAATAGAAACTACATCTGATAATTTCATATATTTTACGCCAATAAACGTTGAGATCATTGCAAATGTTCCAGCAAAGGCTCTTATAAAATGCAACCCGGGTTTTTTAGTTTTAAAAAAAGTAAATATTTTATTTTTAGGTATTAAGAAAAAAATAGGAATTAATCCGAATAACCCTCTAAAAAAAGCAATCTCACCAATTGGATAATGACTTGTCGTTAATTTAACTAAAATATCCATCATAGAAAAACAGATAACGCTTAGCAGCATATAAAAAGATCCTGTTCTATTAGATGATGGCATCAATATATTTTACCTAAATCTTTTCATAACATATAAAAATAACTTTAATATAAAATTTTATGAGTATTGCTATTTTTGCTGCTGGATGTTTTTGGGGTGTCGAAAAAAAATTTGATCTTACAAAAGGCGTAACAAAAGTTGAGGTGGGTTACACCGGTGGAGAAACTAAAAACCCAACTTATGAAGAAGTTTGCTATGAAGAAACTGGCCATGCTGAAGCTGTAAGAATAAATTTTGATGAAAATATTATAACTTACAAAGAACTGTTAAATGTTTTTTGGTCCTGTCATAATCCTACCACTTTAAATAGACAAGGACCTGATATTGGAAAACAATATCGTTCAGCAATATTTTATTTGGACAACAAACAAAAAATCGAAGCTGAAGAATCTAAAAAAAAAATGAATGAAACTATGTTTAATAATAAAATTGTAACAGAAATTACTAAATTTAATGAATTTTATTTAGCAGAAGAATACCATCAAAAGTATCTAAAAAAACTTGGAAAATATTAATGTCGTTAATTACAACCGAATGGCTAGAAAAAAATCTCCTTAAAGAAGATATAAAAGTTCTAGATTGTTCTTGGCATATGCCAAATACTAAAAGAATTGGTAAAGATGAATTCTTAAAAGAACATATTCCTGGGGCAATTTTTTTTGATATCGATAAATTTTCAGATCCTTTAGCAAAATTTCCTCACACAATTCCCTCTGCAGACTTATTTGAAAAACTAGCTTCAGAACTTGGGATTAATAACTCAGATCATATTATAGTTTACGACAGCCTTGGTATTTTTAGCGCTCCTAGAGTTTGGTGGATGTTTAATTATTTTGGTCATAAAAAAATATCTATACTTGATGGTGGTTTAATTAAATGGAAAAATGAAAATAAAAAAATAGAAAATGGACCAGAAAAAAAATTTATAAAAAGTAGTTTTAAATGTATCACAAAACATGAAATGCTTGTGCTCATTGACCAGGTTAAGGAAAATATTAATAATAAAAAATTTGAATTAGTAGACGCTAGAAGTAGAGGCAGATTTAATGGTACTGAAAATGAGCCACGGCCCAATTTAAAAAGTGGATCGATTCCCAAAAGTTGCAATATACCCTGGACAGAATGCATTGATCCTATAACAAAATGTTTTCTATCTAAAGAACAGCTTCAAAAAAAATTTGAAGAAATAAATATTAATAAAAATTCTAATGTCGTATTTTCTTGTGGCTCGGGCGTTACTGCATGTATTGTTGCTAAGGCCTTTGAAATAATAGATGGAAAGAAATTCTCAGTTTATGATGGCTCATGGACTGAATGGGCTAGTCAGTAAATAAACTACTAGAATCAAGTATATTTCAATAACAAAGAAATTTTTTTTTCAATTAAAGCATGTTATTACATGCATCTTCAT
>RGRP01000047.1 GCA_010021145.1 Candidatus Fonsibacter lacus | reverse complement strand
TTAAATCAAAACTAATATTTTTTAAAAAAACAACATTATTTTCTAAGTTAAGATTTTTAGTTGTTTTTTTTAAGTTTTCCTCTTCATCCCCGTTTCCGACAATTACATATTTAAAATTGGGATAAATCGCTTGGATATTTTTTAAAGCCAATAATGAAAAATCAATTCCTTTTCTTTTATCAAATCTTGAAACAGTTATGATTTTAACATCAGAATTTCCATATATTTTATTAGCTTGATGATCTGCTTCTGAGCTAACATTTTGAGGTTCATTAATACCAGGATTTATCACATGGATCTTCATAGGATTGCACCCTTTTTCAGTAGCTAAGCTTTTTGTAAATTCTGAGTTTGCAATTATATATTTTGTTTTTGCTAATGAATTAATAGATCTTTTGTTTATCAAACTTCCAATTGAGTGATTAATTTCTTTACCGTGAATTAGGCATAAAATTGGAATTTGACTGGATATATTATCGGTTATTAATTCAATACTTTTCCAATGATCTGCAATGATAGCTTTAACAGAATTGTTTTTTATAACTTCTTTTAAAAGATTAAATTTTCTATATTTTTTTAATATTTTAAGGCCGCCCATTCTATGAGTTTCAAAACTATTTTTTTTGTCATAATTTTCATCACCGGCATATGAATTTGCCAAAACTTTAATCGGATGCAGTTGATTTAAATGAATTGCAAGACCTCCCATTAAACTTTGCATTCCACCGAGTTCAGGCGGATAACTTCTTGTTGTGATAACAATCATTTAATTATTTTTTCCATTTAATATTACAACCCATGCTTGGATACTGCTGTTTAGGTCCATTTGATGTTTTTGCAATTAATTCCATTGCATTTAAAAGATCGCTTTTTCCTTCTAATGTGGGTTTAAGATTTTTCATTTCTCTTATTCTTCCTCGATATTGAAGTTCATCATTTTTGTTATATCCAAAAAAATCAGGAGTACATACCGCTCCATAGTTTTGAGCAATTTCTTGAGTTTCATCATATAAATAAGGAAATTTAAAACCATTTAGTTTTGCAAATTTTTTCATATTTTCAAAACTATCCTCAGGATAATTATTCGTATCATTAGACATTATTGCGACTGAATTAATTCCAAAATTTGATAGTTTGTTAGTCACGTCTACTAATTCATTAATTATAGCTTTTACATAAGGGCAGTGATTACAAATAAACATAATCAGAGTTCCATTCTGACCTTTAATATCTTTTAGAGAAATTAACTTATCTTCAATGGAAATTAATTTAAATTCTTTAATCTTTTCTCCAAAATTGCACACCGGTGTTTCAGTGAGAGACATAATTTTATTTTACTATTTGGAATATTTGTTATGAATATAACATGATTTTTGAACTAGGTAATAAAAGATTAATAGGCGAAGGAAAATATTGGGTTGCATCATCAGCAAATGTAATTGGTGATGTTACTTTAAAAAATGACTCTAGCGTTTGGTTTAATGCTGTTATCAGAGGAGATATTGAAAATATTACTGTGGGAGAAGGAAGCAATATTCAGGATAATAGTGTTCTGCATACTGATAAAGGATTTCCATTAAAGATTGGTAAGATGGTAACTGTTGGTCATTTAGTAATGTTACACGGCTGTACTATTATGGATAATAGTTTGATTGGTATTGGCTCAACAATTTTAAATAATAGCGTTATTGGAAATAACTGTATTATTGGTGCTAACAGTTTAATTACTGAAGGCAAAAAAATTCCAGACAATTCTTTAGTTATGGGCAGTCCTGGAAAAGTGATTAGACAAGTCACTGAAGAAGAAAAAAAAGCAATAACTGAAAATGCTCAGCGTTATATAGATAATTGGAAGAAATACCTAAAAGATCTTAAGAAGATTTAAGGCACTAACCAGGTACTTTTATTTTCATCAAGCATAAATTTAGCTCGTCGATGTCCTTGTGAAGCTAAATAAAGCCATTCAAAACTTTTAATTTTACTCTCAACGACACAAAAATTTTTATAACCTATTTCACTTTGTTCAAGACTTGGAAGGCTGCCCCCCATATCTTTTGATAAATCAGAAGCAGACTCATTTATTAAATCACCAGGAGCCTGAGGGGACAGGTAGCATTTTCTACTCATCATTTGTGTTTTAGTCCAAGCTTGTTTTGTAATTTCATTATCTTTGTGAATTGTTGCAATTCCTTCAGCGCGAACCTGTATTTTTCTTATTTTACTATAAAATACGAAATAGATTTTTTTATTTTTTTTTAAATAGTCAATTTTTGGAGATCTATAATCAGTATGAAATCTTAAGATATTTTTATCTTTAAAAGCACCACGAAGAACAACAATTCTTCCATCTGCTCCTTCTTCAGAATTAATAATTACAACGGGTAATCTAAAATCTTCTCCTCTTTCAGAAACTCCTCTTTGTAAAAGAGACCAAATTTCATCTAATATTAAATTAATATTATTATAGTAATCCGGAATATCGTTAATCACTCTTATTAAATTATTTTTTTTTGAGTCGAGTAATTAAACTTGATGTATCAAATCGATTACCACCATTTTTTTGTACATCAGCGTAATAACCATCTATGATTTTTGTTATTGGAAGATCGGAACCATTATTTTTTGCTTCTTCCATAGCAATTCCTAAGTCTTTTCTCATCCAATCAACTGCAAAACCAAAATCAAATTTATCTTGTATCATCGTTTTGTACCTATTTTCCATTTGCCAAGATTGAGCAGCGCCTTTTGATATTACTTCAATAACATCCTCCATATTTAATCCTGCATTTTGACCAAAACGAATTCCTTCAGATAAACCCTGAACTAATCCAACGATACAAATTTGATTAACCATTTTAGCAAGTTGACCACTTCCCGCAGGTCCTAGCACTTTCATCTTTTTGCTATAGCATTTGATGACATCTTGCGCTTTTTCAAAATCTTTATTTTCTCCACCAATCATTACAGTCAATTGACCATTTTCTGCTCCTGCTTGACCCCCAGAAACAGGGGCATCTAAAAAACCAAAACCTTTTTCTTTTGCAGCTTTAAATAATTCACGGGCTATTTTTGCTGAAGCCGTAGTATTATCGATAAAAACTGCACCTTTTTTTACTGAGTGAAATGCTCCTTCAGATCCTAGTGTTACTTCTTTTAAATCGTTATCATTACCAACACAGCAAAATACGAAATCAGAATCTTTACTTGCTTCTTTTGGAGTCTTTGCAAACTTTCCGCCAAATTCTTTAACCCATTTTTCAGCTTTTGCAGTTGTTCGATTATAAACTGTAACCTCATGGCCTGCCTTTGCGATATGACGTGCCATCGGATAACCCATTACACCAAGACCTAAAAAAGTAACTTTAGCCATTTATACTCCTATTAATCATTCGTTAAGTTGATCACTTATATATTGCTCTTAAATCTTTATAAAAACTTGATTTATTTAAGCTTTAAGATTAAAACGGTCAATTCAAATTATGGCACGAGTAACCGTTGAGGACTGTTTACAGCAAGTTGATAATCAATACGATTTAGTCATTTTGGCTAAAGAGAGAACTTTGCAATTAGGAGTAGGGGATGCTCCGCAAGTTCCAGTGGATAATGACAAGCGCACAGTTTTAGCTTTAAGAGAAATTGCAGAAAAAAAAGTTGCAGTAAAAGATCTAGAAGAATCAACAATTGATCGCATGAGAGATCATCCTGATGATGCTGTTGAACAAGAAGACTTTGACAGTCCAGATGGAGATTCTTTTGAAGATTTATATCAAGGAGAAGTTTCAAAATCAGGACAAGCCATACTTCCTTCTAAGAGATCCAGAAAAATTCCAGAGCCTAAAGCTGGAGCAGAAAGTGAAGCGATCGAGGCAGACGATGATGATCTTGATGATGACATAGCTTTAGATGCGGCTCCTGAAAAAGAAGCAACAGAAGATAAAGCTTAATTAAACCTTAATTTTAAAATCCTTTAAAATCTTTTTTCTGTGCTGATCAAGCTCAGGAATTTCACCGCGTGTTTTTGGATCTTTATAATTAGACATCTTAATTGGATTTCCAGCCATTTTAAATTTTCCAATTTTTTTATGATTTGAACTTACAATCATATTTCTAAATATAATCTGAGGATTTTCTACAGCTTGCTTGATATTGTAGATCGGTCCACATGGAATATTCATTTTAGTCAAAAGTTTAATCCAATTATCAGTTTCATCTTTTACTAAATATTTTTCTAAGATTGTTTTTAAATCTTCAGCGTTTGCATTTCTAAGTTTGTTACTTACAAATCTTTTATCTTTAATGTATTCCTTGCAATCTAAGGCATTACAAAGATTTTCAAATAATTTATCATTACCTGCAGCAATAATTATAAAACTATCTTTTGTTTTATAAGCTTCAAAAGGGGTAATTGATGGATGGCGCGAGCCCATAGGCTTTGGAATTTCGCCACTACTAAAGTATCTCGCAATTGCATTTTCTAAAATTGCAATTTGGCAATCAAGCATTGAAACATCAATCTTTGTACCTTTGCCGGTTTTTTCTCTATCAAACAAAGCTGCATTAATTCCAATAGTTGTAAAAAGTCCTGCAGTAATATCACCAATGGATGTACCAACTCTTGTTGGCTTTCCATCGGGTTGTCCTGTTACGCTCATAAGACCTCCCATTCCTTGCACTACCATATCGTAAGCGGGCAAAATTTTTAAAGGACCTGTTTGTCCAAATCCTGAAGCAGAAGCATAAATTAATCTAGGATATTTTTTTTTCAAAACGTCCCATGAATATCCCCATTTATCTAATGTACCGGGTCTAAAGTTTTCAACTAACACATCAGCTTTAGATAATATTTTTTCAAATATTTTTTTATCATCTTTATTCTTTAAATTTAGAGCAATACTTTCTTTTCCTCTATTAAGAGACATAAAATAAGCTGAATAATCTTTAATAAATGGTCCAAAACTTCTACTGTCATCCCCTGTTTCAGGCGCCTCTACTTTTATTACTCTGGCACCTAGATCCGATAAAACCATCGTGCAATAAGGACCAACTAAAACCCTTGTTAAATCTAGTACTATGATGCCTTTTAATGGACCTGAATTATTTTTCATCCACAGAATATTACATTGACAAAGAACAACATTCAAATCAGAATAATCTCTCAAATAAATTTAGGGGAGATCATGAAAATTAAAGCACACTTTACAGCGCTTGTTAGTATTTTTTTATTACTATCAGGAGCCAATTCATATTCAGCAGATGTCATATTAAAAGCATCACATCAATTTCCAGGTGGAAAAGGAGATGCACGTGATGAAATGGTTCAAATTCTTGCAAAAGAAGTTGAGAAAGCAAATGTCGGAGTAAAAATTCAAGTTTATCCTGGACAATCACTTTACAAAGCGATGGAACAGTACAAACCTTTAACTGAAGGTCAATTAGATATTACTTCTTTACCATTAGACTATGCTTCTGGTTTTCAACCAGCATACAGTGCAACGTTAATGCCAGGCTTAGTTAAAAATCATTCTCATGCTGCGAGATTAAATGTTTCTCCATTCATGAAAGATATCAAAAAAATTATTAACGATGATGGAGTTATTGTATTAGCAGATGCTTGGCTTGCAGGCGGATTTGCTTCAAAAACTAAATGTATTACAAACCCAGAATCTGCAAAAGGACAAGTAACTCGAGCAGCTGGAAAGATGTTTGAAGCAATGTTAGTTGGAGCAGGCGCTTCAATTTCTTCAATGGCTAGCTCTGAAGTTTACCAAGGATTACAAGCAGGAGTTTTAACTGGCGTTAATACAAGTTCTGAAAGCTTTGTATCATTTAAAATTTATGAACAAGTAAAATGTATTACACCTCCAGGAAAATTTGCTCTATGGTTTATGTATGAGCCGGTGCTTATGTCTAAAAAGTCATTTGATAAATTAAATGACAAACAAAAAGAAGCTCTTCTTGCGGCAGGTAAAAAAGCAGAAGCTTATATGACTAAAGCAGCAGCTGGATTAGATACTAACATGGAAAAAGTATTTAA
>RGRP01000046.1:2500-6060 GCA_010021145.1 Candidatus Fonsibacter lacus | reverse complement strand
GAGCTTCCAGTGCTTCCTAAATATCCAATAACTTGACCCTGCTGAACTTTAGCACCACGTCTTATTCCTTTTGCATAATCTTGTAAGTGAGCATAGTTGGTTTGATAAACAGGACTATGACGAATTGAAATAAATTTTCCATAACCGCCTTTCCATCCTGAGTATTCAACTGTGCCAGCACCAGATGCCATCACCGGTGTTCCAATGGGCGCTGCAAAATCTGTACCTTGGTGCATTTGGTTATAACCTAATATTGGATGGATTCTAAATCCATAACGAGAAGAAAGTTTTGCCCCATTAATTGGAGTTCTCATTAAACTTCTTTCAATACTTTTTCCTTCAGGCGTAAAGTATCCAATACTTCCATTTGGATATTCATAACGATAAAGAATAATATTTTTTTCAGCATTAGTAATTTCACTGTAAATAATATTACCTGTTCTTTGTGACACACCATCATCGTCTAAATATCTTTCATAAAATATTCTAATTTTATCATTTTTTTTTAGATCACGCTGAAAGTCCACTTCAAAACCATAAAGTCTTGCAAACTGAGCAACGATGCTATTTTCAATACCAGACTGTTTTGCCGTTCTATAAATTCCTCTATCAATAGTTGTTTCAATAAAATGATTTTTTTTTGTTAAAATTTTTGTAACTCTTTTTGTCTCATAAACATTATCTTTGTTTAAGAAAACATGAATTGAGGTAATGTTATCTATATTAACGGTTAGTCTTGATACAAAATTTCCATTTTTTTCTTTTTTAACAATTAAATAAACTTTTTGATCATTTCTTAGTGTACCAATATTATATTCTCTTCTTAGAGCGTTAAGAACATTGTTAACTTCTGTTGGAGAAATTTTCTGATCATAAAGAATTCTTTGAATACTATCTCCATTTCTTGCTTTATGTTCAACTTTTGTTGCACCAGAATTAAATTGATTAAATAAAAAATCTTTTACTGTTATTAAATTATTTTCTAATTCTAGATCTTTGCTCTCACCATTTTCACTATACTGATCAAAAGATTTAGAGATAAAAATAAAAATAATTAGGATCGGAATGATTAAAAATACTAAACTAGGCTTAAAGCTTGGCCTGTAACTTAGGATCTTTTTATACATTCGGACTTAAATATCTCATTAACTTTTTAGAGTCATCCCAAACCTCAATTTTAAGTTGTTGAGTATATATATAGTAGTTAAAAGGAGGCTATTTTACTGGGTTTAAATGACCAATAGCTGTAATACAAAAGTAATTTTGTACAAGCTGTTTTTAATTAAACAGATAGTAAAAGCTTGTGTACGCCGTTATTAAACTTGAGAGTTTGATCATGGCTCAGAACGTACGCTGGCGGCACGCCTAACACATGCAAGTCGAACGCAGTAGCAATACTGAGTGGCAGACGGGTGAGTAACATGTGGGAATCTGCCTTGTGGTTCAGGACAACATTGGGAAACCGATGCTAATACTGGATAAGCCCTTACGGGGAAAGTTTTAATGCCATAAGATGAGCCCGCATTTGATTAGTTAGTTGGTGAGGTAATGGCTCACCAAGACAATGATCAATAGCTGATCTGAGAGGATGATCAGCCACACTGGGACTGAGACACGGCCCAGACTCCTACGGGAGGCAGCAGTGGGGAATCTTGCACAATGGAGGAAACTCTGATGCAGCGATGCCGCGTGAGTGAAGAAGGCCTTTGGGTTGTAAAGCTCTTTTGTAGGGGAAGATAATGACTGTACCCTAAGAATAAGGTCCGGCTAACTTCGTGCCAGCAGCCGCGGTAATACGAAGGGACCTAGCGTAGTTCGGAATTACTGGGCGTAAAGCGCGCGTAGGCCGTTGAGTTAGTTAATTGTGAAATCCCAAAGCTTAACTTTGGAACTGCAATTAAAACTGCTCGACTAGAGTTTGATAGAGGAAAGCGGAATACATAGTGTAGAGGTGAAATTCGTAGATATTATGTAGAACACCAGTTGCGAAGGCGGCTTTCTGGATCAACACTGACGCTGAGGCGCGAAAGTATGGGTAGCAAAGAGGATTAGATACCCTCGTAGTCCATACCATAAACGATGATTGCTAGATGTTGGAAATTTATTTTCAGTATCGCAGCTAACGCATTAAGCAATCCGCCTGGGGAGTACGACCGCAAGGTTAAAACTCAAATGAATTGACGGGGACCCGCACAAGCGGTGGAGCATGTGGTTTAATTCGAAGATACGCGCAGAACCTTACCAACCCTTGACATGTCTGTCGCGAGTTTAGGAAACTAGACTTTTCGGTTCGGCCGGACAGAACACAGGTGCTGCATGGCTGTCGTCAGCTCGTGTCGTGAGATGTTGGGTTAAGTCCCGCAACGAGCGCAACCCCTACTTTTAGTTGCCATCAGGTCATGCTGGGCACTCTGAAAGAACTGCCAGTGATAAGCTGGAGGAAGGTGGGGATGACGTCAAGTCCTCATGGCCCTTACGGGTTGGGCTACACACGTGCTACAATGGTAGTGACAATGAGATGCAAGGTGGCGACGCTAAGCTAAACTCAAAAATCTACCTCAGTTCGGATTGCACTCTGCAACTCGAGTGCATGAAGCTGGAATCGCTAGTAATCGTAGATCAGCGTGCTACGGTGAATACGTTCCCGGGTCTTGTACACACCGCCCGTCACACCATGGAAGTTGGTTCTACCTTAAAGCAGATTGCTAACCGCAAGGAGGCGTTTGACCAAGGTATAGTCAGCGACTGGGGTGAAGTCGTAACAAGGTAGCCGTAGGGGAACCTGCGGCTGGATTACCTCCTTTCTAAGGACAGTTCGAAAGTTTACTTTTGAACTATCACTTAACATTGTACATTGTAGCCGTCCTCGTTTCTCTTCCTTATCTCTAATGTTTGTAAAAGAGTTCATTCAACAAAAGGGCCGGTAGCTCAGTTGGTTAGAGCACACCCTTGATAAGGGTGGGGTCGAAAGTTCGAGTCTTTCTCGGCCCACCATTTTTATTAGGGGGATTAGCTCAGCTGGTAGAGCGCCTGATTTGCATTCAGGAGGTCAGCGGTTCGATCCCGCTATCCTCCACCAAATTTTAGAGAAATTCTTTAACATTGTTAATTTGTATCAATATTTTTATATCCTTGTGAAAAATTTATTTTTCACAAATTTTAAAAATTCAATTTACACAGAAAAATTTTTTCTGTGCATAAATCAAGCGTTTAAGGGCGTCTGGTGAATGCCTTGGCACTGAAAGTCGATGAAGGACGTGATATACTGCGATAAGTTTCGGGGAGTTGTATGTAAACTTTGATCCGAAAATTTCCGAATGGGAAAACCCAACTCTTTAAGAGTTATTTCAAACTGAATACATAGGTTTGAAAAGGCAACCTAGGGAACTGAAACATCTAAGTACCTAGAGGAAAAGAAATCAATTGAGATTCCGTCAGTAGTGGCGAGCGAACGCGGAACAGGCCTGTAGTTTTATTTGTACAACTAGAAAAACCTGGAAAGGTTTGCCATAGAGGGTGATAGCCCCGTAAAGGTAAAAGCAAATAAGATTCTCGAGTAA
>RGRP01000045.1 GCA_010021145.1 Candidatus Fonsibacter lacus | reverse complement strand
ATCCAAAGGATAATACACCTGGCTGCACCAACGAAGCTAAAGATTTTTCAAAATTATATAAAGAATTTAAAAAATTAAATTGTGAGATCGTTGGAATCTCAAAAGATAGTATTGAAAGTCATAGAAAATTTATTAGTAAATTCAAAATCCCGTTTCATTTATTGTCAGATGAGAAAATGATAGCACTTAAAAAGTATGGAGCTTGGGGTGAAAAAAGTATGTATGGAAAAAAGTTTATGGGTATTAAAAGAACAACAGTTTTAATTAATCCGAAAGGAAAAATAATAAAAATTTGGAATAATGTTAAAGTTAAAGATCACGCGGCAGAAGTATTAAATGCTGTAAAAGAAATTATTTAACAAATTCTTTCTCACTAAATCCCAAATAATACAAAATAGTTTTAAGATCCGTAAATTGAATATGATTATCTATTGCTTTTTTAATTATTTGATGAGGATGATATCCTATGCCAAGTCCTGAATTTTGAAGCATTCCAAGATCATTTGCTCCATCACCAACTGAAAGAGCAAATTTTATTTTATCTAATTTTTTTTTCTTACAAATTTCATTTAAATAAGCCAATTTTGAATTCTGCTTACCCGTAATTGGAATATACTCACCTGTAAATTTATTATTTTTTATAACAAACTTATTACTAATTACTTTTTTAAAACCTAAAACTTTCCCAACGTAAGTAGAAATCGGCTGAAAGCCTCCTGTAACTAAACTTGTATGATAACCATTTTTATTTAAAGTTTTAACCAAAACTCTTGATCCTTCATTAAATCTAATTTTTTTTATAACTCTTTTTATAAGATGTATACTTTTGCCTTTTAAGTAACTAACTCTAAACTTTAACGTATCTCTAAGACTAATTTTTCCATCCATCGCGAGTTTACTTAATTTATCAATATCAGCTTTTATGCCCGCAATTTTTACAAGATTGTCTAATGTTTCATCCTTAATCATAGTTGCATCCATATCTGCTAAAAATATTTTTTTATTTCTCCATTTTGTTTTTTGAATACAAACATCAATCTTATTTTTAAAACAAAACTTTCTAAGTTTATCTATATTTTTTTTGTTAATATCCTGACAATAAAGATCGAGAGCTCTGTCTGAGAGTATTTTGTAGTCATCAGTATTTTGGATTTTAGAAAAAAAATTTATAATTTTTTTGTAGTCTAATTTTTTTTTAGTGACAAAGGTACAAACTAGTTCAGACGAACTATTCATTCTCTTTATCTTTAAATTGAATATATTTTGCTTGGATCACTAAAGGAATTTTCTTGATACTTTCAATAACAGAGTTTTCGATCTTGTTATCTGTTGAAATAATAGCAATCGCCTCACCACCACTACTTAATCTGCCTAAATGAAAAGTTGCTATGTTAATTTTATTATCAGCTAAAATTTTTGATAAATCTTTTATAAAACCAGGTTTATCTTGGTTAGTTACGTATAAGTTATGTTCAGATAAATCTGCTTCAATTTTGATTCCTTTAATTTCAACTATTCTAGCTTTACCGCCAAAAATTGTTCCTGAAACTGAGCGCGTTTGTTTATCTGTAACAACAGTTAATTTTATTAAAGACTGATAGTCATTTTCTTTTTGATGTTTAACTTCTGAAATTGAAATTGATTTACTTTTAGCAACTAGAATAGAATTAATAATGTTAATGCTATCAGTTGTTGGTTTTAATAAACTATAAATTATAGTTTGAGTAAGCGAAGCAGTATTTACGTTTGCGGCAGCCCCCTCAAATTCTATTTGAACAGATTTGATAGCGTTTTCTGTTAGTTGGCCTGCAAAACCTCCAAGTAAATTTGACAATTTTAAAAATGGCTTCACTGATTGATATTCTTTTGCTGTTAAAGAAAAGGTATTTACTGCATTAGTGATGGCTCCTGTTTTTAAATAATCTGATATTTGTTCTGCTATCTGCACTGCTACTTTTTCCTGAGCTTCAGTTGTTGATGCTCCTAAATGTGGCGTAAGAATTAAGTTTTTTGTACCTAAAAGAGGACTTCCTTTTGGCGGTTCTTCTACAAAAACGTCTAAAGCTGCACTTGCAACATGTCCGCTTTCTAAATTTTCTTTTAAAGCAACTTCATCAATAAGACCACCTCGAGCACAATTAACAACTCGAACACCTTTTTTCATTTTTTTAAACGCATCCTTATTAATAATATTTTTTGTCTTTTCGTTAAGAGGTGTGTGCAATGTAATAAAATCTGATCTTTTAAATAAATCATCTAAAGTTACTTTTTCAACTCCAAGCTCCAGTGCTCTTTTGTCTTGTAAGAACGGATCAAATACAATTACTTTAAACTGAAGTCCTAATGCACGCTGAGCAACAATTGTTCCGATATTCCCACAACCAATAATTCCCAAAGTCTTTCCAGTAACTTCTACACCTTTGATAGTTGATTTTTCCCATTTGCCTTCATGGGTTGTTTTATCAGCATAAGGAATTTGTCTTGCCGTTGAAAGTATTAATGTAATTGCATGCTCTGCTGTTGTGATTGAATTTCCAAACGGAGTATTCATTACAACTTTGCCATTACTTGTGGCAGCATCTAAATCTACGTTATCAACTCCAATTCCAGCTCTACCAATAACTTTAAGTTTTTTACAAGACTCTATAACTTCTTTAGTTGCCTTTGTTGCAGATCTTACAACTAGACCATCGCAATCTTGTAATTCTTTAATTAATGATTTTGCATCAAGATCTGTTTTAGTAATTGCTTCAATTCCATTTTCTTTAAAAATGGCCAAAGCCTCATTACTAAGTTTATCTGCTATTAAAACTTTATACATTTAAATTTGTCAAATATGCCCATTTGATCCAGGGAAGTAATTTTTCAATATCAGTCGATTCAACTGTAGCGCCGCCCCAGATTCTAAAGCCTGCTGGTGCAGTTCTATAAGAATTCGCATCATAAGCAATATTTTCTTTTTCTAGTACTTGATTAATAGTCTTTAATTTAGCCGCCTGATCTTCTTTACTTAATTTTTTAAATTTTGGATCTATAATTTTTAAACAAATACTAGTCGATGATATTGTATTTTCTTTTTCTGCTAAAAAATCAATCCAATCTTTATTTTCTTTAACAAAAAACTTAACTTCCTCTAAATTTTTCTTGGATCTTTTTATGGCTCCTTCTAGACCGCCAATAGACTCAATCCATAATAACGCATCAATACAATCTTCAACGCAAAGCATTGAAGGAGTATTAATAGTCTCTCCTTCAAAAATACCTTCGATGACTTTTTTATCTTCGGCCAATCTAAATATTTTAGGAATAGGCCAACTTGGTTGATAAGTTTTTAATCTTTCTAATGCTCTAGGTGATAAGGCAATCATTCCGTGAGCCGCTTCTCCTCCCAAAACTTTCTGCCAAGACCAAGTAATAACATCTAATTTTTTCCAATCCATTGGCATTGCAAAAACTGATGAAGTAGCATCACATATTGTAAGGCCTTTTCGATCGTCTTTTATCCAATTGGCATCTGGTAGGCACACTCCAGAACTAGTTCCGTTCCAAGTGAACACAATATCATTATTAAAATCGACTTTTGTTAGATCAGGAAGTTTTCCGTAATCGGCTTTATGAACATTTAAATTTTTTATTTTTAATTGACTAACAGCATCTTTAACCCAATCGTTACCAAAATTTTCCCAACCACAAACATCAACTCCGGTCGCACCAAGCAAACTCCACATTGCCATTTCAATTGCACCTGTGTCTGATCCTGCAACAATCCCAACTTTATAATCGCTTGGAAGTTTTAATAATGATTTTGATAAAGTGATTAATTCTTTTAATTTGTCTTTAGCAATTTTAGATCGATGTGATCTACCTAAAGTAAAAGTTGGAATATTCGCAATAGACCAACCGGGTCTCTTCGCACATGGTCCTGATGAAAAAAAAGCTCTTTCAGGTTTTGCGGAAGGTCTCTCAATTGTCATAATTAATATATAAACTAATAAAATAAATATCCTGTGGTTTAATTTGCCACAGGATATTTAAAAAAATTATTTAGGCTGCTGCTTGAACGTTTAGATTATGTTTTTGAGCTACGCCTGAAAGAAAATTCCAAAGATATTTAGCAGTTTTAAGAGCTGCTGTTTCTGCTTTTGCTTGATCTTCTTTAGAAAGATTATCTAACAAAACTTCACACTCTTGTCTGTGATAAACATCAGCTTTTTTATGAGTTTCAAAAAATGCAAGTCCAGATTCTGAATCTACTCCGTAAAACTTTTTAAGACCTTCGATCTTAACATCTGCAATTTCGGGTATTTGTCTTTCGTAAGTGTACAAAGAAGCAAGTCCTTCTGCATAAGTTGATCTTCCTTGTTTAAAGAAGTTATCAATCATTTCTGAAGTGTATTTTTCTAATTTTACTTTTTCGATTTCATTTTTATCAGCTCCTAATGCTACAGCAAATTGCTTCCATAACTTAGGATGGTCATTATGCTTGTCCTCCTCATCATTTAAATTCTCAAGTAGAATTTTTCTATTAGCAATATCCTCACAGATTGAATGAGTTGCGCTAATGTAACGAGGGAATGCTTTTACGTGATGATAATATTGTTCAGCGTAATCTTTTATAATTTCTCTGCTTAATTTGCCTTCATTCCATGCTTGGTAGAATGGGTGTTTTAGAAGGTGGAATTCGTCTAACTTTGCATTTAGTTCTTTAGAAAACATGTTTTTCTCCAAATTGTTTATTTAAATTATAAATTAATTAAATTTATATACAAACAAGTTAAGGTTGAAAAATTATAGAATTAAAATATTTTGAAATTTATTTGAGGACTTTAAAAATTAATAACTCAGCCGGTAAAGGCTGAGTTATTAAAAACAAAATTACTTATTGAACATCTCTTTTAAAGCTTTTGCTGGCAAAAACTTAACTTTTTGAGAAGCTGCAATTTGGATACTTTCACCAGTTCTAGGATTTCTTCCAGTTCTAGCTTTTCTTTTTGCAACTTTATACGTACCAAAACCTGCGATTTTTACAGTTTCATCATTCTTTAATGAATCAAGAATAATATCCTGTATTTTATCAAAGGTTTTTTCGGCATCACTTTTGCCCATATTGCAAGCAGTAGCTATTTTAGCCACTAATTGTTTTTTGTTCATTTTTAACCTTTTTGATTCGTTAATAATTAAATAATGTTTAAAAAACATAGGAAATCAACATAAATGTAGTATTTGCTTATTTTTTAAACACTACATGTTGATATGATTTATAAGGGTTTTTTACTAAAGTATTGTTTTGTATGACTTTTTAGAAAAGACCTAAGCCTTTAAGATCATTATAAGTAGAAAAAAACATTAAAGCAAAAAGCACAAATAAACCAAACTTAAAAAAGTAAGCTTGCATTTTTTCACTCAGAGGTTTTCCTCTAACAAATTCATAAAAATAAAATAACAAATGGCCACCATCTAATAATGGAATTGGAAACAGATTTATTAGTCCTAAACTAATAGATATGTAAGCCATTATAGATAAGAACGGAATAATACCAAGTTCAGCAACTTGGCCAGAAATTTGTGCAATCTTTATAGGTCCTCCCAACTGATCAGCTTTTTCAGTTCCCATAATCATTTTACCGACATAACTCATCGTAGTTGAAATGGTGAACCAAATTTCTTTTAAAGAATAATAGATAGCTTTTGCTGGTCCTAATTTTTGTCTATTAATTTCATTATTTAGTGGAATAATTTGAATTCCAATCATCTTACGACTTATATTGTTACCAAGGTTATCTTTTGTATCTTGAGTAATTGACTGCACTTGAAAATTATATTCTTTCTTGTCCCTAAGAACTGTTATTTTAATTAAATTAGTGTCAGACAGAGCAATGAATTGGGACACCTCCATCATGCTAGTAATTTTTTGTTCGTTAATAGTAATTATTTGGTCGCCTTTTTTTAATCCGGCTTTATAAGCAGGACTATCAATTTTAACATCCTGAATAACAGGGACAGAAAAATCTTTTCCAAAAAACATATAAACACAAGAAAAAATAAATAGAGCTAAAATAA
>RGRP01000044.1 GCA_010021145.1 Candidatus Fonsibacter lacus | reverse complement strand
TCTTGAATTGTTCTAATCGCATATTTTCCAGTAAGGTCTGGATCTCCAGGTCCATTAGATAAAAAAACGCCATCTGGTTTTAAATTAATTATATCCTTAGCATTAGTTGTTGAGGGAACAACAGTTACTTTGCATCCTAGTTCAGAGAAATTTCTTAAAATATTAGTTTTAATACCGTAATCAATTGCAACTATATTATATTTATTATTCTTTTGAACTTCGTATCCTTTAGCATTCCATAATTTATTACCAATCCATTGATAAGATTTTTTACAAGTAACTTCTCTTGTAAGATCTAAATTTTCTAAACTTGGTAATTTTTTTGTAATCTCTAATAATTCTTTGACATTATGTTTTTCATTCACTTTAAAAGCTATAGTTGCTTTTTTGGGTCCAAACTTTCTTATTTTTAAGGTAAGTTTTCTTGTATCAATTCCATAAATTGCAGTAATTTTATTTTTTTTTAACCATTGATCTAAATTTTCTAAAGCTCGGTAATTTGATGAATGTGATACTTCAGCACTGAATATTGCACCTTTAACCCAAGTTTTTTCACCCTCTAAATCTTCATTATTAGCGCCCACATTACCAATATGAGGGAAAGTAAAATTTATAATTTGTCCAGAGTAAGAGGGATCAGTTAGTATTTCTTGGTAGCCAGTAATTGAAGTATTAAAACATATTTCACCAGAAGAAATTCCGTAAGCACCAATTCCAAATCCATGGAATTCTTCTCCATCTTCAAGAATTAAAATAGCATTAGGATTAATAGAATTTTTTATTTTGTATTTATTTTCTAAATTAGTTTCTTTAGACAAATACAACCCATGAGTTAAGAGCTTTTAAGTTATTTAAAAGTTGGCGAACATTATGAAAAAGTTAATCGCCAGTCAAGTTGGTAATATTTTCTTTTGAGCAATTGGATTATTTAGAGTAATTTAAAAAAGAAGATAAAGAGATAAATATTATTCAAGAATTTCTACCAAAGCAATTAGACGATAATGAAACTAAAAAAGCTTGTGAAAACGCAATCAAAGATTCAGGAGCAACTTCAATCAAGGATATGGGTAAAGCAATGGCAATTTTGAAGTCTAAATATTCTGGGAGTATAGATTTCTCTAAAGCCGGAGCGTTCTTAAAAGAATTATTAAGTAAATGAAATTTCCAAAAGAGTATTTAGAAGAGATTAAACAAAGGATAAAAGTTTCCGATATAGTAGGAGCTTCTGTTCAATTAAAAAGAAGAGGCAGAGAATTTGTTGGTCTATCTCCATTTTCTAAAGAAAAAACCCCATCCTTTACCATCAATGATGAGAAAGGATTTTACCATTGTTTTAGTTCAGGAGAGCATGGAAATATTTTTGATTTTTTAGTTAAGGTTGAAAAATTAAATTTTGGTGATGCTGTTAGAAAGTTAGCAGCAAAAGCGGGTATGCCAGCTTTTAAATTTACCAAAGAAAATATCGAAGTGGAAAATAAAAGAAAAAAATATGACGAAATATTAACAATTGCTTTACAGAATTATCAAAAAAACTTTTCTGAAAGTGAAAGTGTTAAAAAGTACACTTTTGGCAGAGGTTTAACACAAGAAATATTATCTGCTTTCAAAATAGGATATTCAGGAGAACAGGGTTTACATCTTTCGTTGTTTAATAATTTTAATCAAAAGGAACTTATTGAGAGTGGAATATTTTTCCATGATGAAAAAAATAATAAGCTTATTGATAGATTTAAAAATAGATTAATTTTTCCAATTTTTGATTACAATAATAAAGTTATTGGATTTGGCGGAAGAGCATTAAGTCAGAATTACTTAGCAAAATATATTAACTCACCAGAAACTGAATTTTTTAAAAAAGGTTTTAATTTATATAATTTAAATAATGCCAAAAATGAAAACAAACAAAGCAGAATTGTTTTTATTGTTGAAGGGTATATGGATGCGATTAGTCTTTATCAGGCTGGTTTTAAAAATGTAGTTGCCACACTTGGCACAGCAATGACTGAGTCCCATTTAAATTTAATATGGCGCTATTTTAATGATCCCGTAATTTGCTTTGATGGTGATAGAAGTGGACAAAACGCTGCACATAAAATTTCAGAAAAGTTAATTGCCTATATGAAACCAAATTATTCATTATCGTTTTTGATTTTACCAAATGGCTTTGATCCAGATTCTTTTGTAAGAAAAAATGGAAAAAATAATTTTGCGAGTTTATTAGATCAAAAAATTGATATTGGAAACTTTATTTTTGAAAATAATTTACAGGATTTACAGTCAGAGCAACCTGAAGAAAGAGCTGGATTTGAAAAAAAATTAATGGACTTATGTTTATCAATTCAAGATTCCACTGTAAAAAAACATTATATAAATTTTTTTAAAAATAAAATTTTTGAACAATTTTCCAGTAGAAAAATTAAAAATCTTAAACCATTAAATAAGACTAAAGAGCTTACAAGAAAAATTACAAGATACTCATCTTTTGAGCTAAAAGAATATTCTTTGATGTATCTGTTTTTAAATAATATTCAAATTTTAAAAAATAAATCAGAAAAACTTTCTTTAATTAATTTTCATAACAAAAATTTAGAAGAATTAAAAAAAGTTTTAATAAATATTTTAGAAAAAATTGAGACTTTTAAACAATTTAATTTATTAAAGCATTTAGAAGAAAATAATTTTGATCAAATTATTAAAGATATAAACGAGTTTTCATCTATAAAAGGAATTTCCGAAAATTTAAATGAAGAAAAGTTTGATAATTTTTTAGCGGATTTGATTGAACAAGTTAATAATTTGAAACTTGAGAGTAAATTAAAAGACGCAGAAGAATCATTATCGAAAAATATGAACGAGGCTCAGTATAACGAACTTTTATCTTTAAAAGACCAGATTGTAGCATCAAAAAAAGTCTAGTAATTTTCTGTCCTTGTAAATATATATACTGCTTCAATAAACAGATATTAAAGTGAAAGCAGATAAGCTTATTTCAAAATCATTTGAAAAATTGCTTGAGCGAGGAAAGGCTCGAGGATTTATTACTCATGAAGAATTAAAAAAATCTTTAGGAAAAAGAAATAGCAATCCAGAAAGTTTAGAAAAAGCTGTTTTAAATATTTTTGACAATCTTATTACCTTAGTAAAACAAAAGTCTGATTTTAAAGTTAAGACAAAAGAAGAGGCCCCAAAAGCTGAGAAAACTTCTGAAAGAAGCGATGATCCAATTAGAATGTATCTTAGAGAAATGGGGGGCGTTGAGCTTCTATCTAGAGAGGGCGAAATTGCAATCGCAAAAAGAATAGAATCTGGAAAGTATGTAATGGTTTCTGCGTTAGCAGAAAGTCCATTAATGGCTAAAAAAATATTTGAATGGAAAGATAAATTAAATGCTAATGAGATGCTGGTTAGAGATATTATCGATCTTGATAGCAATTATCTAGAAGATGAGAATTTTACAAAGGCCTTAGCAGCAAAAAGTGTTGAAAAGGTAGTCAAAGAACCTAAATCAAAAAAAGATAAGGAAGAAGATCCAGATAATAAAAGTGTTGAGGCCATTGAAGAAGAGAATGATGAATATAATATTTCTTTAGCTGCTCTTGAAATTGAACTTAAGCCAAAAATTTTAAAGACTTTTGAAAAATTATCAAAAAATTATAAGAAACTTATTTCTTATCAAAAAGAAAAGTTAGAAACTGTACTTGCCAGATCTAAGTTTAGTCCAAGCAAAGAAAAGAATTATCAATCAATTAAAGAAGAAATCAGTCAAGATATCTTGCAATTACAACTAAATCCAGCAACTCAAGAAGAGTTAGTACAGTTGAATTATGTTGAGAATAAAAAATTAATTAATTTTGATGGAGAGCTTCTAAGACTTTCCTCTAAACATGGAATTCCTAGAGAAGAATTTATAAAATTTTATGTAGGAAATGAAATTAATCCAAATTTTGAAAGTTTTTTAGGAGAAAATAAAAAATGGCATAATTTTTTTACTAAAGAGAAAAAAGAGTATGAAAATATTAAGAGCAAATTAATTCAGATTAGCAAAGATATAGGACTTCCAGTTTCAGATTTTAAAATCTTAGTTAATAAAATTAAAAAAGGTGAAAGAGAATCCAGAATTGCTAAGAAAGAGATGATCGAAGCTAATTTGAGATTAGTTATTTCGATTGCTAAAAAATATACAAATAGAGGATTGCAGTTCTTGGATTTAATTCAAGAGGGTAACATTGGTCTTATGAAGGCGGTTGATAAATTTGAATACAGAAGAGGTTATAAATTCTCAACTTACGCAACGTGGTGGATTAGACAAGCGATTACAAGATCAATAGCTGATCAAGCGAGAACCATTAGAATACCAGTGCACATGATCGAAACAATTAATAAAATTGTTAGAACATCAAGACAGATGCTCAGTGAATTTGGAAGGGAACCTACACCTGAAGAATTAGCTAAAAAATTAGCTATGCCTTTAGATAAAGTTAGAAAAGTGTTGAAAATTGCTAAGGAACCAGTGTCTCTTGAAACTCCAGTTGGAGATGAAGAGGATAGCAATCTAGGAGACTTTATAGAAGATAAAAATGCATTAATACCTGTTGATGCGGCAATTCAAAGTGGACTTAGAAATACAACTACAAAAATTTTAGCAACATTAACTCCAAGAGAAGAAAGAGTCTTAAGAATGCGTTTTGGAATTGGAATGAACACAGATCATACCCTAGAAGAAGTTGGTCAACAGTTCTCAGTTACTCGTGAAAGGATAAGACAAATTGAAGCTAAAGCTTTAAGAAAATTAAAACATCCTAGTAGATCTAGACAGTTAAAAAGTTTCTTTGATAGTTAGAATTTAGTTAATAAACTATATTTTTAATGTTATATCCGTTGGAAACGGGCCTGTAGCTCAGCTGGTTAGAGCCCCCCGCTCATAACGGGGTTGTCCGGGGTTCAAATCCCTGCGGGCCCACCAATTCAATTTAATCTAATTTGATTTATTAAAATTCTCTAGGGCGCTAATTACGCCAGAAAAACCTTTACTTGCTATTATTGAGGCAAATTCCTCTTTTTGTGTTCTTGCTAAACTTAATCCCTCAACAACCAAGTCTCTTGCAAGAAGTTTTGCATCTTTAATATAAATTCTCCATTCAACCGCAATTTCCTGAGCATCTTTTTTTGAAAAGATTTTCGTGCTTACGATAATATTATTTTCATTAATTCTTTTTGAATCTATGACTTTAAGGTCTTGATCTGCAAAATCATTTAATTTAGAAGACATGTTTTTTATAAAATATTCTCTAAATAGTTTATTAAAATTTTCTCTTTCAGAATTTGTTGCTTTTTCTCTATAGTCACCCAGCGTATAACCGGCTAGAGCATCTAAATCTAAATATTTTAATGAAAGATCATTTAGTTTTTTAATTCTAGATTCTTTATTAAGTGATTTGTCATTAAAAATAATTTTTGCTTCATCTGTTAATTTAAGAACAAAAGCTTCGGCATTACTTTCAGCAGAATAAGAATTTGAAGAGATTAATAAAATAATACTTATATAAAAAAATATTTTTTTTATTAAGTTAATCATTATTTTTAATTAGAAATATTATCTAATTTTTTTCCATTCATCGTCACTTGCGCCGTACTGACTTTCTGATCTCTTAACGTTTTTCACTAAATTTTCTCTTCTTTGTAAATATAAACTTTTATATGCAGAATATAAATCTAAGGAATTCTTTTCTAAATTTTCCGCACTTTTAATATTTTGTGATCTGAAATTAATAATCTCTGTACCTTTTGTTGACCAGTAAACTGTATCTCCAAGGTTTTCTCCAAAAGCTGTTCTGTCGCCAGCTGTTACCATGTAGAAATAATCTCCATAAATTCCAAGAATTCTTCCAGCCGCATCTCTAGGACTCGAAGGTCCAAGGAATGGAACTACAGCGTAACAACCATGATCAACGCCCCACACAGCAAGAGTTTGACCAAAGTCCTCTCTATTTGTTTTTTCAATTCCAAGAGCGGTTGCTGGATCAAATAAACCGAGAATTCCAACGGTAGAATTTATTGCAAAGCGCGAAATAGATATAACAGCTTCGCCAAAGTTTCCCTGTAGAATTTGGTTTGGAACAGTGAGAGTTGAATCTATATTTAATAAAGCAT
>RGRP01000043.1 GCA_010021145.1 Candidatus Fonsibacter lacus | reverse complement strand
GAGCCTCTGATGAACTCTTGGGTGGTATGGATGGATCGTTAATTTTCAAATCATTAAAATAATTATGCAAGAAGTTAATCACGAACTCGCAATAAAGCACGGTCTCACAACAGAGGAATATAATAGAATTATTAAATTAATGGGCAGAAATCCAAATTTAGTAGAACTTGGAATTTTTTCAGCAATGTGGAATGAGCACTGTTCTTACAAATCCTCAAGAATTTGGCTACAAACTTTGCCTACAAAAAATAAATATGTAATTCAAGGACCTGGGGAAAATGCTGGGGTCGTTGATTTTGGTGACGGCGATGTTGTTATTTTTAAAATTGAAAGCCACAACCACCCTTCTTATATTGAGCCTTATCAAGGTGCTGCAACTGGAGTTGGTGGAATATTAAGAGATGTTTTTACAATGGGTGCAAGACCTGTTGCTAATCTAAATTCTATAAGATTTGGCTCTCCTAATCATGAAAAAACAAAATATTTATTAAACGGGGTTGTCTCTGGAATTGGTGGATATGGAAATTGTATAGGGGTTCCAACGGTTGGTGGGGAGACTGAATTTGATGAGTGTTATAATGGAAACATCTTAGTTAACGCGATGAACATTGGGGTTGCTAAAAAAAATAAAGTTTTTTACTCAATTGCAAGTGGTGTTGGTAACCCTGTTGTTTATGTTGGATCTAAAACAGGTAGAGACGGAATTCACGGCGCAACAATGGCATCAGCTGAATTTGATGAAGACTCTGAGTCAAAAAAACCGACCGTTCAAGTTGGTGATCCTTTTACTGAAAAATTATTATTAGAGGCATGCCTAGAATTAATGCAAAAAAAATCTATCGTTTCAATTCAAGATATGGGTGCTGCAGGCCTTACTTCATCCTCAATCGAAATGGCATCAAAAGGTGATCTTGGAATTAAAATAAATTTAAATTTAATTCCTTGTAGAGAAAATAACATGACTCCATATGAAATTATGCTCTCTGAAAGTCAGGAGCGAATGTTAATGGTTTTAAAAAAAGGTAAAGAAAAAGAAGCTAGAAAAATATTTGAAAAATGGGGACTAGATTTTGCAATTATAGGACAATTAACAAATTCCAAAAAACTTGAACTTGAATTTAATAAAAAAAATGTATGCAGTATTCCAATTCATTCATTAGGTGATAATGCACCTAAATATAAAAGAGATTTTATAACTTATAATTATCCAAAAATAATTAATTACGATTCTGATATTGAAAAATTAGATATTAAAAATTCCTTAATTAAAATTTTATCACATCATAATTACTCAAATAAGTCATGGGTATGGGAACAGTATGACCATATGGTAATGACAGATACAATTCAAAAACCAGGTGGCGACTCTGCTGTTATTCGCTACCATGGAAAAAATAAAGGAATAGCCGCTACAGTTGATTGTGTGCCGAGATATTGTAAAGCACATCCAAAATCGGGAGCAATGCAAGCTGTATGTGAAACTTGGAGAAATTTAATCTCAGTTGGTGCTCAACCTATTGCTATTACAAATTGCTTAAATTTTGGAAATCCTGAAAAAAAAGAAATTATGGGTCAGTTTGTAGACAGTATTAATGGAATGAGAGAAGCTTGCGAAACATTAAATTACCCAGTGATATCAGGAAATGTATCTTTATATAACGAAACAAATGGTGTTGCTATTTATCCAACACCCACAATTGGTGGAGTTGGTCTTTTAAAAAATATTAATAACATGATGACGTTAAATTTTAAAAATACAGAAAATATAATTGCTGTTGTGGGAGAAACATCAGGACATTTAAGTCAAAGTGCTTTAATTTATGATGTCATGGGTAATAAGGAAGGCCCTCCTCCTCAAATTAATTTAAAAGAGGAAAAGAAAAATGGTCTTTTTGTTAGCGACTTGATCAAAAATAAATTAGTTGCTGCAGTTCATGACGTTTCTCACGGTGGAATAATAGTTACAGTTGCTGAAATGTGTATGGCATCTAATATCGGCGCAAAAATTAAAGTTTCGGGATCAAACATTGATAAAATCAAATATTTATTCTCAGAGGATCAAGCTAGATATTTAATTGAAATTAGTAAGAAAAATTTAGAAAAAGTAAAAAAAATTGCAAATACTAAAAAAATTAAAATAGATATTATTGGTAATACTCAAAGTGAGATATTTGAAGTAGAAAATGATTTAAAAATTAGTGTTAAAGAATTGAAGACAAAAAATGAAAGTTGGTTTAAAAATTATAACAAAGACTAACTATGGCTATTAAACAAGAAGAAATTCATAGATTATTAAAAGAAGGATTTCCAGATGCAGATATTGAAATAAATGATCTAGCAGGTGACGATAATCATTATTCTGCAATAATTAAATCTGCAAAATTTAAAGGCAAGACTAGAGTTCAGCAGCATCAAATGGTATATGCTTCTCTTAAAGGAAAAATGGGAAATGAATTACACGCATTAGCACTAACAACTGAAGAAAAATAATATGACTAATATTAATGAAAGAATAAAAGACATCATAAGTAAAAATGATGTTGTTTTATTTATGAAAGGTACACCTGAAATGCCCCAATGTGGATTTTCAATGACCGTTACTAATATTTTAAAAGAACTAAAAGTAAAATTTAATGGAGTGAATGTTTTGGCAGATCCTGAGATCAGACAAGGAATTAAAGACTTTAGTAATTGGCCAACAGTTCCTCAACTTTATGTTAAAGGAGAATTTATTGGTGGTTGTGATATCGCTAAAGAAATGTACGAAAAAGGTGAATTACAAAAAATTCTAAAATAAAAAATTATCTAGAATAATATTCAACAACTAGCTTAGGTTCCATTTGTACTGGATATGGAATCTGATCATATTTTGGAACTTTATTAAATTTCGCAGTCATTTTTTTGTGATCAGCAATAATATATTCTGGAACTTCTCTTTCTTTACTTTGTGTTGCTCCAATAATTGGAATTGATTGTTTAAATGAGTCTTTAATTTCAATTTCATCATTTTCAGAGACTAAATAACTAGAAATATTTACTTTCTTTCCATTCACTTTTACTTTTCCATGATTAATCATTTGTCTCGCCGCAAAAACAGTGATTGCAAATTTTGCTCTATAAATAACTGCATCTAATCTTCTTTCAAGTAAGCCAACTAAGTTTTCTCCTGTATCTCCTTTTTTCTTATAAGCTTTTCTAAAAAGATTTCTAAATTGTCTTTCGCTCATGTTACCGTAATAACTTTTTAATTTTTGTTTAGCTTGTAATTGAATATTATAATCTGAAGGCTTACCTTTGCTTCTTTGTCCATGCTGACCTGGACGATATGCTCTAGTGTTGAAAGGACTTTTGGGTCTTCCCCAAAGATTTACACCAAGTCTTCTATCAACTTTATGAGTAGAATTAATTCTTTTTGTCATTTTTTAAAGTGCCTTGTTATAATAACCTCTATTCTTTTAGTCAATGTTACTCTCATTCTTTTCATTCTTTATATTTAATTAAAGAACTAATAACTCCTGATAAAGTTCTGATTTCTTGCGTAGAAAGAGAGCTTCGATGAAAAATATTTTTAACACTTCTAATCATTTGTTGTTTTTTTTCCTCTGGTTTCAAAAAACCTACTTTATCTAAATGGGATATTAAAAAATCTAAAAAGGTATTTACTTCTTTTTTTTTTGCATCTTCGCTTCTATATAAATTCTTAACAATAGGTTCAAATTTTTTTGAAGTAATAAATAATGCAAAAGCAAAAACGGTTACGGCATGTGATAAATTTAATGATTTAAACTTATTGCTTGTTGGTATGTTAACTAAATAATTAGCATTAATAAGATCATCATTGCTTAATCCAGATGCCTCAGGCCCAAAAAGAATTCCACTTTTTTTTTGAAGAGCACTTTTTTTTTTTATAATCCTGACAGCTTCATTTAAATCTATAATTTTTTTATTAACTGATCGACTTCTTGATGTGGTTGCAAAAACGTAATCTAAATCAGAAACTGCCTGGTCATTATTAGAAAATACTTTTGCTTTATGCACGATATCTTTGGCATCTACCGCTGTGTATGTTGCGCTTTTATTTGGCCAACTGTCTCGTGGTGATACTAATCGTAAATTTTCAAAATTAAAATTTTTTAGAGATCTTGCGGTAGCTCCTATATTTTCTCCAAGTTGAGGTCTAACTAAAATAAAATAAATATTTTTAAATAACATTACAAGTTTGCAGGCGCTTTATCTTTGTATAACTTGTAATCAATACTATCTATTAATGCTCTAAAAGAAGCTTCAATTATATTTGGAGAAACCCCAATGGTAAACCACACATCTCCTTTGTTATCTGTACTCTCAATTGATACTCGAGTAATAGCGTTGGTTCCTGTATTTAAAATTCTTACTTTATAGTCGACTAATCTTAAATCTTTTAAGTACTCGCTATATTTTCCAATTTTATTTACATTCGATCTAATTGCATTATCAATTGCATTGACTGGTCCATTGCCTGATCCTTCGCAAGTAATATCTTTTTTATCAACCTGCAAAACAACCGTTGCATAAGAATTAACAAGATCATTATCATTGCTCTTACTAACTTTAACTTCATATTTTTTAATATTTAAATAATTAGGAACTTCACCTAACAATCTTCTAGTTAATAATTCAAATGATGCATCTGCTCCGTCATAAGCATATCCAATAAATTCTCTATCTTTGACCTGATCTAGTAATTTTTGAACTTTTGGATCGTCTTTATTAATTTTAATATTTAATTTTTCTAATCTTGATAAAATATTTGATCTTCCTGACTGATCAGAAACAACAATATTTCTTTTATTACCAATGGACTCTGGAACAATATGTTCATATGTTTTTGGATTTTTTTCAACAGCAGAAACATGAAGACCCCCCTTATGAGAAAAAGCTGAAGCCCCAACATAAGCAGCATGATTGTTAGGCTTTCTATTTAATATTTCATCTAACAATCGAGAACATTCAGTCAAGTACTTCACTTTTTTTTCTTCTACTGAAATATCGAATTTATCTTTAAAATATTTTTTAAATAATAATGTTGGAATAATAGATACAATATTTGCATTTCCACATCTCTCGCCCAAACCATTTAATGTTCCTTGTACTTGTCTTGCTCCAGATCTAATAGCAGCAAGTGTATTTGCTACTGCATTTTCCGTATCATTATGAGTATGAATACCTAAATTCTTTCCAGGAATAATTTTTGTAATATCATTTACAATTTCTTCAATTTCAAATGGCAATGTTCCGCCGTTAGTATCGCATAGAACAATCCACCTCGCTCCACTATCATAGGCTGAACGAAAAGTAGAATTAGATAATTTTGGAGGTTTGTTAAAAAAATTAGTATCTGTTGGATTGGCCCCTGGCCATCCTGCTTCAATATAATCGACTCCTAATTTAGATAGTGCAGTAGCAATCCGATTCTTTTCATCTATGGAAAAATCAACGCCTTGTGTTTGAGCTCCATCTCTTAAAGTAGTATCAAATATATAAATTTTTTCTTTGCTCATTATTTATGCTTCCAATGTGTTTTATCATTTAGATCTTCGATTAAAATTTCATTTTTTTCAAGATCTAATCTAATCGCATCAGCTTTTTTAAAATCTTTATTTTTTCTAGCAAGATTTCTTTGATCTATTAAATTTTCAATATCACTTATACTTAATTTTGTTTTTTTTCTTATAATATTAAATTGTTCCTTATTTTCATTAAACAAACCAATAAATTTAAGTGCTGAATTTAAATTTTTTTTAGCTAGATCATCTCCAGTTTTTGCTTTGTTATAAAGACTATGAATACTCGTTATGAATTTTGGTGTATTTAGATCATCTAATAAAATATTGAAAATTTCATCGCTAATTTCATCTTCACTAGGAGAATAAAGGTTATACCAATTATCTAATATTTTTTTATTTGTTTCTAAAATATTTAAATTCCAATCTAAAGGCTGCCTATAGTGTGTTCCTAAAATAGATAATCTAACTACTTGGCCATTAAAATTATTCTTTAAATTATTAATTGTTATGAAATTTCCATCAGATTTTGACATTTTTTTTCCATCAACAGTTACATAACCATTGTGCATCCAATATTTTGCAAAAATACTTGAATCATTTGCACAAATTGATTGTGCTATTTCATTCTCATGGTGAGGAAAAATAAGATCTAAGCCGCCACAATG
>RGRP01000042.1 GCA_010021145.1 Candidatus Fonsibacter lacus | reverse complement strand
TGACGCATCTAAATCAAAAGTTTCAATTAGCTTTTCTATTTGATATTCTCCGTTCTTAATTGCTTCGATAGCTTTGTTAAAACGTACGTTATCAATCCTTATTTTATTTTGCTTAGATTGCTCGTCTTTTACTTGTTCTCCACTTGCGTCCGTGTCTTTGTCGGTAACTAATCCTAACGCTGAAGACAATGCGTATCTACGGAAGTATGTTACACCACTACCAAAAGACTGATAGTCATTCATTCCTTTTAACGCTACTTGTGGTATTTCTACCATTGAATCTAAACATTCCCCACTTTCTACGTGGAATACTGTTGTACATAGATAGGTAGTACCCTCTTTAGTGTTTAGAGTTTGAGTAAAAGCTAATCCGTGTTTTTGTAATAGTGGATTAATAACTTCAAAGATTTTAGGCAAGTCAGCATAAGTATAACCATACCCCTGCGTTACCCGGTGAATTACAGGCACTTCTTGTTGGAACGAAGCCAACGATTTAAACAAATTTTTCATAGGTGTTAAATTAAAATTATAAGCAAATATAACTATTATTTTTATATTAAGATATATTTAATTGCAAAACATTTAATACATAATCTACTCATATTAGATTATTTATCTTTTTTTTATAGGCTTCGATTATTTCTTTTAGTTCTCCCTTTGTGAACTTTCGTGTTTTGTTAGCTTCAGCTTCTAATAACTGAAATTCACCCTCCCCTATCTTTTTTAATAGGTTTTCACGATAATTAATTAAATTACCAGAAAGGAAGGTGTTACAATGTTCACACTGAAGATGTACGTTGTTTTCGTTAAACCTTACGTTCCAATGGTTATTAGCGTTATAGTAATGCCCAGCGTTACTTTTTTTAGGTATTTGCTTACAAGAAATGCATAATTCGTCTTTATCTCGTAGTCTGATGTATTTATTGAATACTATTTGAGTAGCTTTTACAAGGTCTTGTATTGTTTCTAAATCTTCTTGCATCTTCTTTTTCGTCTTTTTCCACGATTTAACTTTAGCTTCTTCAACGAAAACACGAATACACTCATCTTTAAAACAGTATTTTTGGTTAAATCGTACAGGTTCAAACTTCTTTTTGCAGTTTTTACAGCGCATTTTATAAACCTATATCTTTAAAATTAATCTGCTTTTTTAAGTCTATAACCTGATTTTTTAAGTCCAGGTTTATAAGTTCTAACCTAAATAAACTTTTGTTAGCGACCCGGTATTCGTTTTCCAAGTCTAAGAAAACACGATGTATTTCTTTAACGTCTTTTAAACTTTCAGACATAGAGTCTATTAAGTCTTTTCTATTAGGGTGGTTTTGTTTTATTTCGTCTAATGATAGGCTTATCTTAGCGTGTAATGTTCCTATTTGAACACTTGTTTTTAGTAGTATTAAATCTTCCATAGTTAAAAGGGTAAGTTATTTTTTAATTTTAGTTTTTCACTTGTTGACATTAATCCGTCAGTTTCTGTAATTCGTGTTTGAGTAAGTGGTTTAGGTCTTAGGTTCTTCAATGGGTCAACACTTGCAATAGTAAAACCTAATCCAGAATTAAAATCACACATAACAAAATCGTCTATTCCGCTTATCTGACCGCCTGTATCTGTGTCTTTTACTTTTTCTACACTTACCAAAGTTACGTATTTCATTGTTTCGTGTTTTACTAATCGGTGAATTACAAACATATCGTCACATCTATTCAAAAAAGCCTTACCACCTTCAATGTGGTCTTTCATTGGTGGCTTTAGGTGACCTTTCCACATATGATTTTCAGTATATAAGTTCCCACTTCTACCGCTTTCAGTATTTGGATGCGTGTTTATGTAAAGAGTTTTTCCTGTTTCATTGACAAATTGACGAGCAGAATTTAAGAATTGGTAGTTACCTTCATAACCCATTTGCCTATCTAAACCAGTATAAGGGTCAATTAAGCATACGTGTGCATCGCTATCACGAAATATCTTAAACAAGTCTTCAGGTTTATATAGCTTTGAATTGTCTACGAAATCAAAATACTGTTCTAAGTAAGCTGAATAGTTTTGAATTTCACTAATTGATAAGTCTTTAAATTTTCTTCCTGTATAAACTTGTATCATATCGCGTAGAATTTGCCCGTACTGATTCTCACCGCTCCACATACAAAATGTTAATCCGTGTTTTAGTGCCAATGAAAGGAAGTACCAATTAATCCAATACGACTTACCGACATTGTCGTGTCCTAAAATTATGTTTAGTTGTTTAGGTTTATAGCGTAAGTAGTTATCCATATTGCAGTCTAATCCTAATCCTTGCTTAATTTTCCCTTCCCTGTAGTCAATTAAGTATTGTAAGTGTTGTCCTTTATTGTTTAGCATTTTCTTGGGTCCTTTTCGTATCCTAATTCAATAGCTTTTTTTACCAATGGGTCTAAATCTTCGTAATTGATTTCGGAAGGTTGTTTAGGTTCGTTTTTCTTTAGCCATTTTTTAGCTGTCAAATATAAAGAAGTATAATCTTTATTTTTACGATAATTTTCAATTTGGTCTAAAATATCATCTATTTGTTGTTTAGTGTAGTCAATACCTAACTTATTAAATTCGTCAAATGATAGGCTTAAATGCTTAAAATTCCTATAGATATTTTCTTTCTTATTATTCTTATCATTCTTGTTTGTCGTTAGTTGTTCGTTAGTTGTTTGTTGTTCGTTTGTTATTAATATCTTGTCTTCCTCGCTTTCCTGTTGGTAACAATCATATTTACAAATAGTTATGATACTATATTTATTCGTTGTTTGTATGTTAATTTCGTTTGTTTTTTCAAACTTTTTTAAAAGCGTTCTTATCGTCTGTAAACTGATCCCTGTATCGTTTGAAATCTTACCAAAAGACGATACAAACTGCCCAGCTTTTAATTCTATTCCTTGCCATTGACCGTCTTTGTGATTTGCTTTCAATACTAAGTATATAAACAAATGCACTGCTTCGCTTTTATTAAACCACTCCCAGTTAATAAATTGCCTGTGTATTTTAATCCAGCCATTCATAATTATAGAAATAACTCCCTTTGAAGTAAATCTTTACAATAAACAAAACACTGATGTTCTTCTTTAAAAGATTTTTTTAATCTTATTTTAATATCCTCTTTTTCATATATAGGCTCGATATAAGCATACTTTTCCCTTAATTGAATAAAAACATATTTATTACATCTTAAATGTTCGTCTACGGCTTCTAAATCACAGTTAAAAGTAAAGGTTTTTGCTATTGTCGTCTTAACTTGATACGTATTCCCTTTCGAATCTGCAAAATCTATTTTTTTTAAATCCATATCCGCCTTCTGTTTAAATAATGGCTCATCCTGATAATTTAAAGTAAACCATAATTCAAATATTTTTTCACCTATAAGCCCTGTATTTTTAGATGCAAGTTCTTCTGGTATTCTAATTTTTGCTAAGTATTCCCTCATTTTAATTATTTTTAATAAAACTGCCATTTATCATTTTCCCTTTTCTTTTTGATATTATTTCATAAGCGGAATTTATACACTCCTCTATTGAAATATTATTGAAATAAGCAATAGAAGTTAGGACTACTACACAATCACCTATGGCATCTGTTATTTCATCTTTGTCTTTATTTATAATTGCTTTTGCTAATTCACCCGCTTCTTCTTGTAGTTTTACATATTGTGTTTTAATATCGCCTTTCTCGTAGATACCTTTCTCTGCTGCCCAATCTCTAATTGGTTTAAATTCATTTTTTAGTTTCATTCTTCTTGTTTTTTAATTGTTTATTTATTAACTCCTTCTCCTTTAATCTATTTAATAATTCAATAGCTTTTTTCCTGTCATTACCAGATATTTCACCATAGGTCATTGCGTTAGGATTTTTATTAATTATCTGAGCAATTTTTTTGTTTGATTTTTCCATAGTTGTTCATGTTTTAATTTTACATTTTTTAAATTTAATAATTTATCATTTTTATACCTAAGCGGTTTTTTTATCCCATTAATTATATAATCGGGCAATATATCCTTATAAAGACTTTTTAATAATTTTTTACCTCTTAAATCATCCCATTTTAATTTACTTGTAAATCTTAATAAAGGTAAACTCATTAAGGGAGATCTTGCTTCTTTTGTAAAAGCCATAGATAATCTATCCAATCTTATGTTATGATAAAATGGCAATTCTTTAAAAACATCATAATTCCAAGTGTTTTCGATTAAAGACCTATTATATCCAGAAAATAATTCATCCGCACCGTCCCCCGTTAAAACCAAAGAATTTTTAGCAGATTTAAATAGTAAATAATTAGGCATTAAACTACCATAATCAAGGGAATGTTCGTAATGATATACCGCTTTGTTAAAATCATCAGTATTATAATCGTCATCGATTAGTCTAAAATTAATCCCATTTTTTTCACAGATTCTACTAACATTTTCTGTTTCACCGTTTTCTATTGTAACAATATCAATATCCTTTGTATATTTTAAAACATGGTGCAAAATTATATTACTATCTAATCCGCCGCTTAATAATAATGAAACACCGTCATAGTTGTTATTTAAACGACTTTTAACGCTAGAATCAATTAAATCTATTAATCTATTGCTTTCGATGCTGTATAGATAGTTTAAATTGCCAATAATAAAGGGTCTTTTAAGTTCCTTTCCATACTTATATAATTTACCAGGCATAAATCTATCTATTCCCATAAAGTTAGTGTTATGAGTGCCAAAGTGTTTTTCGTTATAATCAAGATATCTGTAACCATAAGCTATTGCTTTTATTTCAGAGGCTATTCCTAAACTACTATAATATAATTGTTTTTTCCCAAGAGGATCCGTAAAAGAATAAACATCGCCTTTGGAGTTTATTACACATATAGACCAAAATCCATCCCATCTTAATGATTCTTTATAAAATAAATAGATATCTTCCTTACATTTTTGCATTAATTTATATAGATAATGGACATCGGATCTACATCCATTCATTAATTCTTTGTAATTAAAAATTTCCCCATTAAAAACTATTAGACTTGTCCCTATTTTAAAAGGTTGGGTTATTCCTGTTTCATAACTTGATAGGGGTAAAGAATTAAAATGAACAAACCAATCTTTATATTGTTCCTCAAAATCTTCAACACCACGATGTTTTAGCTTGTTTTCTATTTTTTCTTTAGTTATAGTAAATCCACACATATCTATCTATTTAATTTTTGTTTTAAAGAATATTCATCGGAAACAAAACAATGAAAACTTCCTATCCATACTGATAGTTTTCCCATTTTTAAATCTTTGCTACCAATAAATGATAACATTTCCATTGCCAATCTTTGGGTCATATAAATATCATTTCTAAAATGTCTTCTGGCATCACAGGATCTTATTAAATAAGTTATATTTAGTTGCTCATTATCTATTTTAAACCAATATCCAATTGTACATGGTAATCTAACATTATTATTTGAATGGTCCTCCGGATGCCATATAGAAAAAAATGCCTGTCTTGTTGTTAAATCCATTTTTAGTCTTTCCTTTATATCGTTCCAATCACCCATTACAAATCTATTCCCTTTTTGACGCTTAGGCCAAAATCTTTCTTGGTAAGTATGACTAAACAATCCATCCTTCCTAAATCTAGAATCATCAAGGTCTTCCCTATAATATGGCCATTTTTTATATTGTTCCCCCGGATTACTTGAGCCTGATATTCTTTCTATAAAATGATCCTCAGACCATGGTAAATCAGCTTTCGTTTCTAAACTTAATTCCCCTATTGAACTACACATATCCATTTCAAAAAACATATTATTTACTTCTAATAATTCTGTATTTAACTCAACAGCTTGCCATTTATTAGATTTAATTTTATTCTTTTTGTATAAAAGAATCCTGATTGCATTATCTATTGCTTTATTTGTTTTCATTTATTATGTCATTTGGTTCATTTAAAATACCTTCCATAAAGTTATTATAGCCACCTATGTAAGCAACAAGATCTAACATATTATCCTCTTTATGCGACCAACTTTCCCTAGCTAACTTTAATGAAATTTGAAAAAAATAAATATCCGTACATGTTATCTCTTTTCGGCAAAGGACTGTAGCTATCTTAGCAGCTTGTTCATTGGTCCAACTCATTGGTCCATATTGTCTTTCTTTTTCTTCGGATCTTAGATTAATAATCTCATTCGCTTTTTCTAAAATATTCATAATTTAAAATTTAGATAATAAAAAAACCCTATTAAATCCATAGGCTCTCACTTCTACTTCATTAACAGGGTCGTAAATAAATTTAAGTTCTATAATGTGAGAGCGAACCATAATGCAAATATAATATTTTTTTTTATAAAATGATCCTAGTGAATAAATATTCCTCATTTAACAATTTCCGCTTTATATTTTGTAGTTCAGTAGTGTTTTTACACTCTAAAATATCGGTGATTAACTGAGAGCCGTTGTATTTCTTTTCGTCTTTTTCTATCAA
>RGRP01000041.1 GCA_010021145.1 Candidatus Fonsibacter lacus | reverse complement strand
CATCAAAAGTTTTAATTTTTTTAATACAATTTATTATTTGTTTGATCATCAGGCCATTTCCAGGACCTAATTCTAAAATATTAATATTTTTTGGTTTTTTTATATAAATCCAATAAGAAACAATCCATATAGATATCATTTCTGAAAAAATACTCGATATTACTGGAGATGTAATGAAATCTCCATCTCGACCAAATATTTTTTTATTTTGGTAGTAGCCTGATTTTTTGTCATATAGAGCGATATCAATAAATTGATCTAAAGGAATAAATTTTTTTTTATTAATTAATTTTTCTATACGATTCATCTTTAATTTTTTTAAATGCAATTAACCCAAAAATTAAAAAACACAGGCTTATACATGACCCTAAAGAAAAATTTAAAATTACATAGCCTAAATGCTTGTCCGGCTCTCTAAACATTTCTGATAAAATTCTAAATACAGAATAAAAAATTACAAAATAACAGGATAATTCACCATTAAATAATTTTTTTTTGTATTTTAAGATAATATTTAACAATAAGAACAATATTAGTCCCTCAAGAATTGCTTCATATAATTGCGAAGGATGTCTTGGCTCCATATCTACTTTTGGAAATATTACCCCATAATTTGAAAAAGTTTTTTTTCCATATAATTCTCCATTTATAAAATTAGCAATTCTTCCAAGAAATATTCCTATGCAAGCGACACTGACAATTATATCTGTTAAAATAAGTGTTTTAATTTTATTTTTTCTTGCAAAAATTATTGAAGCGATAAAAACTCCAATTGCTCCTCCATGAAAAGACATCCCGCCCTGCCATAAAAATAATATTTCAATAGGATGATAAAAATAATAGTTAAAATTATAAAATAAAATATATCCAATTCTTCCTCCTAAAATAATTCCTAGAATTAAATAAATTAAAAAATTATCAAGATTTTCAATTATAGTTATTTCTTTATTCCAATATTTTATAATTAAATATTTAGCGTAGTAAAAACCTAAGAATATTCCCGCAATGTAAGCTAAGGAGTACCAGCGTATTTCTATAAAACCAAGATTGATAATTACTGGACTTAGATTGTGAATAAACATTTAAATAATCCTGGAATTATTTATAACTGTATTATCAAGAAGAATATATGAATAATTATAAAAAAATTATTAATGATTTTGTAAATTTATTTCAACTAGGAATTTTAACTGCGAAAGATATTAAGCAAGAAATAGGTAATATTATTCAGTTCAAAAAAGAAAAAATCATGCACCATTTTAATAGTTCTTCTCAGGAAGATTTGCAGCAACTAAAAAATAAAATAAATAAACTAAATTTAGAAATCGAAAAGCTGAAGAAATTAGTTAGGAAAAGATAAGGAAACTCTCAAACCTTTCCCTTTTGGATTGTTTAATAGTTTTACAGTTCCACCATGAGAATTAACTATATCCTCAACAATTGAAAGTCCTAATCCGACATTACTATCTTTGAGAGATCTTGACTTATCTATTCTGTAAAATGGTCTAAAGACTTTTTCTTTATGTTCGTCTGCAATTCCAGGACCGTCGTCATCAATATTAATCTGAATATTTTTTTTAATTTTTTTACATGTAATCAAAATATTTTCACCATATTTTTGAGAATTATTTATAATATTAGCAATACATCTTCTTATTAAATTTTTTCTTCCTGAAAATATTAAATTTTTAGGACTTTTTATTTTAATATTTTTTTTAAAACTTTTATCAATTAAATTTTGAATTAATTGAATAATATTAAATTTTTCTATAGGTTGTGAATATTGGTTACTTGCAAAATCAAGATATTCATTAATCATTTTTTCCATTTCAATAATTTCTTCTTTAAGAGAATTTAATTTTTGATTTTTATTTAAAAGTTCGATTTGTAATTTTAATCTAGTTAGAGGTGTTTTGAGATCGTGGCTAATACCGGATAACATAGCGGTCCTCTGACTTATATGTTTTAAGATTCTTCTTTTCATCTTTTCAAACTCGTAAGAAGCCTGTCTGATTTCAAGAGCTCCTGATACTTTAAAATCACTATCAAATTGCCCCTTACCAAATTTTTCCGCTGCTTGAGAAAGATGAATGATAGGTTTTATTTGATTACGTAGAAAAATTATTGAAATAAAAAGAAATATTAATGAAGGGACAGTAATCCACAGCGCAAATATTCTTCCAGATGTAGACCTTATTTTAGATTTCGGTATTAAAAATTCAATAACTTCATTCTTATTTAACAACACTAATACTTGAACAAATGAACTGTTGAATCTGACATTATGCCAGTACGGATTTTTTATTTTATCTGAGAACTCTTCTATAACAATCTTATCGTATAAACTGTACCACTTTACTGTTTCTGTAGATGGAAGTTGCTGGGTTTCTTTTTTGATTGAAATTACTATGCCACTTTTGTCTTTATAAATATTTATTAATTCAATACTTTTATTTTTTTGTTTAAATTCAGGGTAAAGAGCTAAAAATGTATTAATTTCATTGGCAGCAGATCTAACCAAACCCCTATTTGTTTTATACCAAATGCTATCAAAAAAAACTCCCCCTACGACAATTTGAATAAGTATTATAGGAGCAATTACAATTAATAATGATCTAAAAAGTAGAGTTCTAGGAAATATCTTTCTTAACATTTCAATCTAGCCATAAAACATAGCCGGTACCACGGACTGTTTGTAAATACTTTGGATTTTTAGGATCTGGTTCAATTTTTTGTCTTAGCCGCGTAACTAAAACATCTATACTTCTTTCCTGCGTTAAGTTTGTGATTTTTGAAATTTCCTCCCTTGAAAATATTTTTCCCGCAGAACTAATCATGTTTTCTAATAAAATTTTTTCGCTAGCATTAATTTTTATTATTTTTTTATCTTTTTGGATTTCCATTTTTTTAATATTAATATTAGCTTTTCCTATCTTAATTGAAGTTATTATATGTTTGTCCTTTTTAATTCTTTTAATTACATTCTTGATTCTTAATAAAAGTTCTTTTGGTTCAAAAGGTTTTGGCAAATAATCTTCTGCTCCTAACTCTAAACCTCTTACTCTATCATCGGCCTCACCTTTCGCTGTAAGAAGAATTATGGGCAAATCAATCTTTTCTCTAATTTCTTTTGTAAGTTGCAAACCATCCTTGCCCGGCATCATAATATCAATAATTGCCAGATCAAATTTTACAATTTTTAATTTTTCTTCTGCATCGGATGCATTAATCGCTGTAGACACAAAAAAATTATTATTTTTTAAATATTGTTTTAATAGATCCCTGATTTTGTCATCATCATCAACAATCAAAATATGTATTTTTGAATTATCCATGAATTATTTTTTTCATTATTGATTTAAAGTTTGAAACTTCATCCGAACTAGAATTTTTAAGCGCATTAATTATTCTTTTTTTTTGTTTATTAAATATTTCATTGCATAGTTTTACCCCTCTTTCAGTTAGGACTAATTCTCTTTGTCTTGCGTCTTTTGTTCCTTTTTTTTGTGATATAATATTTTTTTTGATTAAATCTTGCAGAACTCGACTTAAACTTTGTTTAGTAATTTTTAATTTTCTTAATATATCAGCAATGCTAATATTAGGGTTTCCTTCTATAATACAAAGTAATCTATGATGGGCTCTACCAAAAGAATTTTTTTTAAGCACTTCATGTGGATCTGAATATGAATCAATATACACTTGAAAAATAAGTTCTATAATTTCTTTTAAACTTTTTTCTCTTAAATATAAAAGATCTTTCATTTTAAAATTATATTGTATGTCAGTTTTATTGACATATCTACTTTACTTATTTACCAATATAATTTTAATTATTTATTACTTTAAACTTAAATGGATCCAATCCCCTTTGATAAAAGATCAGGAAAAATTTGGTACAATGGTAAATTAATTGACTGGAAGGACGCTAATTTACATATTCTTAGTCATGGACTTCATTATGCTAGCTGTGTGTTTGAGGGTGAGCGTGTTTATAATGGAGAAATTTTTAAATTAAGAGAACATACAAACAGATTGATTCATTCAGCAGACAGAATGGGCATGAAGATTCCTTATTCTGCTGAAGAAATAGATAATGCATGTAAAGAAATAATTTTAGTACAAAATGTTAAGAGTGGCTACGTAAGACCAGTTGCATGGAGAGGAAGCGAAATGATGGCTATATCTGCACAAAAAAGTCAAATCCATCTTGCTATCGCAACATGGGAATGGGGTTCTTATTTCGATCCGCAAATTAAAATTAGAGGAATTAGACTTGGGATCTCTAAATGGAAAAAGCCAGCACCAGATTCTATTCCTTGGGACACAAAAGCTTCTGGTTTATATATGATTTCAACTTTGTCCAAACATGAGGCTGAAAAAAATGGTTTTCATGATGCTTTAATGATGGATTATCAAGGTAATATAGCCGAAGCCACAGGCGCAAATATTTTTTTTATTAACGCTAAAAATAATGAAATTCACACTCCAATAGCAGATTCTTTTTTAGATGGAATTACTAGAAGATCAATTATAGGGATTGCTAAACAGCTCCAAATTAAAGTTTTAGAAAGAAAAATAAAACTTGATGAGCTTAATAAATTTGATGGATGTTTTTTAACCGGCACTGCAGCTGAGGTGACACCAGTTTCTCAAATTGGGGATATTAAATTTACTGTAGTTGATCTGATTAAAAAATTAGATGAAAATTATTCAAAATTGGTTAATAAAAATTTATAAGAATTAAGAACAGTTAATCGATAAGATCAATTCCTTTTCTTAAATAAGCGTATCCTGTCCAAAGTGTTAATATTGCAGACATCCAAAGCAAATATATGCCCAATTGAATTCCATAATTAAATAATAATTTATCACCACTATTGCCAGCTAATAAAATAGAAATAGCTATCATTTGTATGACAGTTTTTCCTTTAGATAAATTTGTCACAGGAATATAAATTTGTGCCTTTGCTAAAAACTCTCTTAATCCTGAAATTAAAATTTCTCTTGTTATTATTATAATTGCTGCGACTACATGAGGACCTTTGATGATTTGTCCCATTATTAATAATGCAAGAGCCGTAGCAACTAAGACTTTATCTGCAATCGGGTCTAATAATTCGCCAAATTTTGATTGTTGTTTATATAATCTTGCAAAAAAACCATCGAGATAATCTGTAAATGCTGCGATCACAAATATTGCACAAGACAACCAATCACTTAATTCTCCAGGAAAATAAAAAACAATTACTAATAATGGAGCAATAAGAATTCTTCCGATTGTTAGAACATTAGGGATTTTCATTTTTTTGAGATTAAACTATTTTTATTAAAAAAATTATAAATTTTATTTGCAACTAAATCGCTTATTCCATCTATTTTTTTTATATCTTCGATACTTGCGCTTTCAATTAATTTTACAGAACCGAAATGATTTAAAAGTAATTTTTTTCTTGTTTTTCCAATTCCTTCAATTTTATCAAGCTCGGATTGAATGAAAGCATTTTTTCTATTAATTCTATGTGAAAAGACAGCAAATCTGTGAGCCTCATCTCTTAATCTTTGCAAGAAGAATAATAATACATTGTTCTTAATCTTAATCTTTTTATTATTGTAATAAAAAGTTTCATCTCCTTGATTTCTTCTTTCGCCCTTAGCAATTGCAATTATGTGTAAATTAAAAAGACCAAGTTCGTCTAAGATTTTTCTTGCTGTACTATAATGACCTTTGCCACCGTCAATTATAATTAAGTCTGGCGACTCTTCGTCGTTGTTTGATTTGATCTTTGAGAATCTTCTAGAAATAACTTCTTTGAGCATCCCATAATCGTCGCCCGGATTAATGTCAGTTTTTGATATATTAAATTTTCTATATTTTTTTCTAACAAATCCATTTTTTGAAAAAACGATGAAAGAACCAACAGCATTAAGTCCTTGAATATGACTATTATCATAGATCTCAATTAAATTTGGATTAAAACCTAAATTGAATTCTTTGTTAATTAAAGATAGAAAATGATCGTTATTTTCATTTTCTAATAATTTTTTTTCTAAAGCTAATTCAGCATTTTTAATAGCTAATTTTATCGTAAGATTTTCTGAATTATTTTTTGCGAATTTAATATTAATTTTTTTATTATATTTTTTTTCTAATGCAGCTTTAATTAATTCTAAATCGTTAATTTTTTTATTTAAAATAATTTCTTCCGGCGGAATTTTGTTTTCATAGAATTGAGTTATAAAAGAATAAATAATTTCTTCTAAACTATCATCTTTGTCATGTTTGGGAAAAAATGCTTGATTTCCCCAGTTTTGTTTTGATCTATAAAAAAAAACTTCGATACAAGTGATATTATTTTTTTGAAATGCTACAATAAGATCTGCGTTATTGAAATTATTTTTATTAATTCTTTGAGTAGATTGAATTTGAGTTAGTGCCTTTATTCTATCTCTAATTATTGCTGCTTTCTCGTAATTAAATTTTTTACTTTCATTTTCCATTTCTTTTGAAAGTTTTTTTTGAATAAGAGCAGATTTTCCGTTTAAAAAATTAATACTGTCTTCAACAAGTTTATTATAATTCTTTTGATTAATTTCATTTGTGCATGGGGCCGAGCATCTTTTGATCTGA
>RGRP01000005.1 GCA_010021145.1 Candidatus Fonsibacter lacus | reverse complement strand
TTGCTTGCTTTTCATTCCCGGCGGCGATAATCTCACTACGGGGATAATCTCAACATTTGCAAGGGAGTACACATGCCGAACGAAATCCAGAACGCAGCTGAGCGCGTGGCTCAGCAGATGCCGACAGCCGATGGGCCCTACGGATTCGCCTGGGTGACGCTGCTGGTGCCGATCATCACCGAAGCCCTGAACTGTCTCTTCAACAACGACGACGTGACGCCCGAGCAGGTGCAGTCGCGAGTACGAACGATGCAGCTGCGCAACCCGGCTCGACTCAAGCGACGCATGGCGCAGTCTGCCACGAAGGCGGCCAGACGCCAAGGCCACAAGATCAGCCGGCTCGAGGCCGAGCAGATCGCAGACGCGGCCATTGCAGACTGCCTCACGCAGCCGGCGAGTGCGGTTGAGTCTGCCGGATTCTCCGCCAAGGCTGTCGACACAGGCGACGACACATGACGATGCTGCTCTCCCTCTGTCTGCTGCTGCTGCTCGACGACCCGGCTTTGGTGTTTCCATCGCCAGCGGTCACTCCACAGCCACAGGACGTGGCGCCGGGGCCAATACGGATCAGGCCCGAGGAGTGGCTGCTGGTTTCTGGAAAGCGCCAGTGTCTGCTAATCGCAATCCCGGAGGGTGTGATTAGCGTCAGTGAGCAGCAGTTGCAGGCAGGTGAGACGGCGGTCTATCGCGGCAGATTTGCCGGCGGCAACGGGCAGATCACGACCCGTCGGATCTCTGATCCGTGGATCTACTCAATCGAGGCTCAAGCTCCCGGCAATGTCACTTTGGTCGTGGTGCCGTATGGATTCACCGACCCATCAGAGCGGCAGATCGTACAGCTGGTGGTCGATGGCTCTGGCCCTAATCCTCCCCCCGGGCCGGGGCCATCGCCACCACAGCCACCACAGCCGGCAGAGGCGGATCTGCGTGTGCTGCTGCTGGTCGATCAGGACGCACCGCCGGCGGCATTGCAGGCGGTCAACTCACAGGCGGTGAGACAGTGGCTCGACGCCAACTGTGTGCAGGATGCAGGCAGGGCAGAGTGGAGGCTCTGGGATCGGTCGGCCATCGAGTCGGATGGACTCGACTCAGCCCCACCGATCTGGCAGAAGCTCTGGCAAGACGTCAAAGCGGATCTCGGTGACGGACCACAAGCGGTGATCGTCCGTGGCACGGACGCCACGGTCGTTCCGATCGAGTCGCAGCCCCAGCTGCTGCAGGCTCTCAAGCAGGCGAGGGGGCAGTGATGAGCAGCAGCAACATCCCGGCAGGTGCCGTGATCATCGACGACTCGACGCCCGAGTCAGTCTGGGCCGGTGGCTTCCGAGGCCTCGAGCTGAGTGAGCGGCCCAACGCCGGCGGCTTCGGTTACGGTGCCTCGGCCATGCCATACCCTTCGTCAATGCGAACCATGACCATGGCCGAAATCAAGGCCTCGATTCGCGACGCCGAGAAATACAAGAGCCGCATCTCCGACATGATCCGCCAGCACGACTGGGGCTGCAAGGACCAAGGGCAAACGAACTACTGCTGGGCCTTTGCAACGGTCTACTGCCTCGAGCTCGCAATACTCCGGGCGAACCAGACGCCAGTGAGGCTCAGCCCCGCATCGGTGGCGGCACAGATCAAAGGCTATCGCAACGTCGGCGGCTGGGGTGGCGACGCGCTCAAGTGGCTCAAAGAGCACGGCGCGGTCCCCCAGCAATACTGGCCGGAGCGAGCCATCGAGCGACGCTACGCTACGCAGGGCAACCAGCTGGCGGCCCGCAAGTATCGCGCGACGGACTGGATCGAGGTGCAGCCCCGGAACATGATGCAGGCAGCAACCATGGTGCTCAGCGGCTATCCCATCTCAGCCGGCTTTTCATGGTGGGGCCATCAGGTCACGATCGTCGACGCCCTGATCCTCGACGGTGAGCTGTGCTGGGGTATCGTCAACAGCTGGGGCCCGACATGGGGCGACAAGGGGTACGGGATCTTGCGAGGACGCAAGGCCGTATTCGATGATGCGGTCTGTCCGATTGCGGGAGTAGCACAATGATCGCGGCGCTGGCGGCAATGGCCCTTCTCATCGCGGACGAGTGGCGGTTCCGTGTGTCGGTCGCACAGCCACAGCCGGCCCCATTCGAGGAGCAGGCCGACGACTACTACGCTGTCCTCTTCACTGCCAGCTGGTGCGGTCCCTGCCAGCGATACAAGCAGACCACACTGCCGGCTGTGCAGCAGCTGCTGCCGGTCACGCAGACCGACATGGACCGCAGCCCCGAGTATTGGCGGGCCCGTGTGGTACAATCCGGAGGCAAGCCGGTCACGGTGCCGGCGGTAACATCCATCCCGACGGTGTGGCTGGTGCGAAAATCTGACAGGATGCCGGTGGCACGATGGCGAGGCGGCGCAACACCAGCACAGATCGCGGCGGAGCTCAAGAGGCTCCGGGGTCAGTGAGCACGGCCACAGCTCCACGCAAGCGGCGAGCGGCGGCCCCGCGCTCAGCGGATGAGGTGCGCGACCGGGCCACGGCAGCCTACGAAAGACTCAAGGCCAAGGCGGCGGCACGATCCAAAGAAGTCAGCAACTCAGCCCGAGACATCGGCGACATCCCGCCAGTGGGCGACCCGGTTCTGCGCGAGGCGTGCGAGGCGGATCTGCGGACGTTCCTCGAGCGGTGCTTTCCGCAGGCCTTCAGACTCGGCTGGTGTGACGACCATCTGGTGCTGATCGAGGAGCTGCAGCGAGTCATCGAGCGGGGTGGGTTCCGGGCTGTCGGCATGCCGCGCGGGACCGGCAAGTCGACGATCATCATGCGGGCCATGATCTGGGCGATTGTCAAGCGGCTGCATCCGTTCTCGATGATCGCGGCGGCCAATGCGGGGAAGGCGGAAAAGCTGCTCAGAGACATCGTCACGGAGTGGTCGCACAATCCGATGCTGTACGATCTCTGGCCGGAAGTGGCTTACCCGATCCGCAAGCTCGAGGGGATCAGCAACCGAGCCAAGGGCCAGCTCTATCGCATACCCTGCCAGACGGTCGAGTTATTCGGCCCTCGATGCTGCTCTGCGACGACTTCCAGACAAGGGAGTCGGCCCTGTCCGCCATCCAATGCCACGGGCGCACAGAGGTCATCCAGAATGATCTGGTGGGAATGCGAGGCCCGGACACCCCATTCTGTGCACTGGTGACGTGCACCGTCATTCGCAGCGACGACGCAGCCGACAGATTGCTCAACCGCGAAATTAACCCCGACTGGTGCGGGATACGGCGGGCATTTATCCGCAAGATGCCAGACGACGCGGCCATGCAGCTGTGGTCACAGTACGGAGACATCCGGGCGGCATCGCTCCGGGAGCACGGCGACATCCGCGACGCGACACGGTTCTACAAAGAGCACAAAGCGGCGATGGACTCCGGCAGCGAGGTGGCATGGCCGGCACGGTACAGCGCCAGCAGCGGCGAGATCTCGGCTTTGCAGCATGGGATGGAATGGTACTATCGCAGCCGGTCGGGATTCTTCTCGGAGCTGCAGAACGAGCCACAGAAGGATGAGAACGAGAGCCGGACGTGGCTCACGGCCCAGGACATTGCCGACAGCCGGCGGGTGAAGCTCCCTCGAGGCGTGGCCCCGAAGGGGTTCCACAAACTGGTGGCCATGGTGGACGTCCAGCAGACTCTGCTCTACTACACCGTGGCGGCGGCCCGTGAGGATGGCTCTCTGCACGTGATGCGCTACGGGACATTCCCGGAGCAGGACGACCCATACTTTACTCTCAAAGAAGCGCGGCGGAAGCTCAGCCACAAGTACCCGCAAGCCGGCGACATGGCGGCGCTCAGTCAGGGCATCACAGAATTCTGCGAGTGGTTATTCTCGCAGGACTGGCGAAGCGAGGACGGCGGCCACATGACGCCCGAGCTGGTCGCATTCGACGCACGCTGGAAAACGGATCTGGTAAAATCGGCCCTCAGTCGCAGCAACCATCGGCAGCAGCTGCTGGCGTACATGGGCCAGAGCTATCGGGCGGCGGACAAGCCGATCAGCGAGCGCAAATACGACCCCGGCTCACGAGTCGGCCTAGGCTGGGTGATCATCAAACGCAAGGCAGCCGGCGACATCCGCAACTGCCTCTCGGATGTGAACTACTGGAAAACGGCATTCCATGACCAGATGGCTGTGCGGATCGGTCATGCCGGGGCCATCACACTCTATGACGGGATGCATCGGCTGTACTCGGAGCATCTCACGAGCGAGTATGCGACCCAGACCGAGGGCCGAGGGCGCACGGTGATGGAGTGGCGGCTGAGGGTCGGGGCCGAGAACCACTGGCTCGACTCCTCGGTGGGCTGTCTGGTGCTGGCCTCTGTGCTGGGGTGCAATGTGCCCGAGGTCAGTGAGGCCACGGAGCAAAAGCGGCGGCGACGAATCAAACGACGAACGGAGGTAAGGACGTGAGCGAGGGAAAACCAGGGCGACCCAAGGGCAGCAAGACGCGGGACCGTGTTGTCGTGGACGTTAGGGTCTCACACTGCCCCACATGCCAGAGCACAGAGCGGGCGGAGTACAGCGACGCCCCGCAACGCATCGACGGCGACGGCATAAGCCCCGAGGGCAGGCCGTACACGGCGGTACTGCTGCGGCGGACGTCATGCCTCAACTGCGGCCAGTACCGGGTGGACAGATCGTATATCTGCGAGCTGAAATCGGGCAATCCTGTTTCGCTCGTTGACGACTGAGCAGGCGGCCCGCAGACTGCGGGCATGAGCGAAACCACTGCCCAGAAAATCGCCCGACTCCGTGAGCTGCTGCAGAGTGGCGTCACGTCGGACAGTCGCGACGGCGCATCGACCAGCTTCGATCTGGACACCGTGCGCCGCGAGCTGCAGCGGCTCGAGGAGCAGACCGGGGCAAGGCCTCGACGGTCGCGCGTGATCAACGTCGTAATGAGCCGGAGGTGATGCGGTGAGCACTACCAGTCCCGGCACGACGGACGCAACGTACCAGGCACTCAACCCCGGCAATCGCCGGCGGTCGGCCACAGCCAAGGTGCGACTCGAGGACAGTCTCCTCAACGACCGGCGACGCGAGGCTCTCGCAGCCAACGCCTTGGACGTGTGGCGAAATATGGGGCTGCTGGCGTGGGCTATTCGGCGAACGCTGGACTACTGCTGCCTGTGGGACTTCCAGCCGAGGACTGGCGATCGCGGCCTCGACGTGGCGCTCAAGCAACTGATGGCACGGGACACCGAGCCCGAAGCCATCGACACCTACGGGCGCATGGATTGGGACGACATCCGCAGGGTGGCCGAGGCCCAGAAGCTGCTGGCCGGCGACTGCTTTCTGGTCAAGCAATCCGACTGGACTCTGCAGCTGATCGAGGGTGCATTCTGTCGCAGCCCAGCCTACGGACGCAACGACCAAAAACAATGGCTCAACGGGGCCAAGCTCCGCAGCGGTCGAGTGGTTGCGTGGAATTTTGCCGAGGAGGATCCGCTGACGGGGACACGCGGCGACAGGATCATTCGCCAGAGCAATGTCTGGCAACACTGCCAATTCGAAGGGCGGCCCAACCAAATCCGGCCACAGTCGCCGATCGTTGCAGCCCTGAATGAGTTCCGCGACGTCGACGAAACCTTCGACCACATGCGGGCCAAGATTAAGCTCGATCAATTGTTCGGGATCGCGTTCAGTCGCAAGCCGGAAGCCGAGGCCTTCGACTCGGACAACGACGCAGACGGCTCACAGGACGCATCGGCCCGTGTGCTCGATTTCGGGCAAGGTCCGGCGGTGTTTGATTTGGATGAGGGCGAGGACGTGAAGGCCATCGAGTCGGGCAACCCGGCCAGCCAAACGCAAGACTTCCTCAAGCTCTGTCTGCAGATCGCATTGAAGTCGCTGGACTTGCCCTACTCATTCTTTGACGAGTCGTGGACCAACTACAGCGGCAGCAGAGGCGCGTGGAATCTCTTCGAGCGAGCTTGCCACGCCAGACGCAAGACGCAGGAGCGGCTGCACAAGAGACTCACGCAATGGCTGCTGCTCAAGTGGGCACTCCCGACGGACTTCGGCGGCACGGGCGAAATTAGCCTACCCGGCGGCCAGCTGGTCTCCGATCTGCAGTGGCGATGGGTGCCACGCGGCATCGCATTCTGGAAACCACAGGAGGAGCTCGACGTGGCGCTGCGGTCAGTCGCTGCGGGTCTCCAGTCGATGCAAGACGTGTGCGACACGTGGGGCTTCGGTGACTACTTAGACAACTGCCGAGAGATCGCCAAGGAACGCGAGGAGCTCTCGCAGCTTGGCTATCTGCAGACATGGAGCAATGCGGCAATGGTTAAGCTGGAGGCAGTGCAATGAATCGCGGATGGCAGATCGACATGCGGTGGCTGCAGGCCTATGAGCATCGCATGGCAGCCAAGGCTGGCAGGCCTCGAGGCGACATGGACCCCGAGCGGATCGACGATCGCATTTACGATATGTGGGCGGAGATGCTCGGCTTTCAAGACAGCACGCCAGTCAGCTACACCGAGGACGGCATCGCGATCGTGTCGATTGTGGGTCCGCTCTTCAAAGGCAAGACGTCGCCATTCCGCAGCAACTACGCCAGCATCCTCGAGGGTCTCGACGAGTTGCTCGAGTTGCCTCCCCGCGCTGTGGTGCTAAAGATCGACAGCCCCGGCGGTGTGGTCGATGGCGGCACGGCTGTCGTGGATGCAGTCAACGAGCTGGCCCAGCGGACGCTGGTGGTGGCCTCGGTGAACGGCTGCGGCTGCTCGATGGCCTATCGCATCGCATCGCAGGCCGGCAGCATCTGGGCATCGAAGGACTCCGAGGTCGGCTCGATCGGAACATACTGGCAGGTGATCGACTACAGCAAGGCCTTCGCAGAGGCGGGCCTTCGGTCGGTGCTGCTGACGTCGGGAGCCTACAAGGGAATCGCGACGCCGGGCGAAGAGATCACGCCAGACCAGCAGGCATTCCTGCAGGGCAAGGTCGACGAAATGAACGCCCGGTTTCTGGCAGACGTGGCCAGCGGTCGGAGCATGACGAGTGAGCAGGTGGCGGCCGTCTCCGACGGTCGGTGGTGGTCGGCAGCCGAAGCTGCTGGCCTCGGTTTGGTGGATCAGATCGGCGGTCTCGAGAATGTTCTCGCAGCCATCCGGTCACAGCAAGGACAGAATGACATGAACAAGGCGACGCTGCAGCCAGCGGCGGCAGGGGAGCAGCCAGCAGCTGCAGCGGCAGAGGTGCCGGTGACAGTGCAGGAGGCGCCCACGCGACCGGATCTGGCGGCTTTCATGACAGCCTTCGGTGATGCCGAGGGTGCCCGGATGTTCCGCGATGGAATGGATTTCAACGCAGCCCAGACGGCCCATCTGCAGACACTGCAGGGCACGATTCAGGATCTGCGGGCCGAGCTGGCCCAGCTCAAGCAGCAGGCGGCCAGCATGGCCGAGGCAGTCAAGGGTGAGACGACGCCGGTGGCGATTGGTGGCACGGTGCCACGCAGTCTGGCCGAGGCATTCCGAGCACGCAAGAACTGAGGAGTAGACGACCATGGCGGACACACTGAGCACTCTGAACGAGCTGATTCGATTCAACTCGCTCGACGTCAACCCGGCAGAGATTACCGACATCCTGAACAAGGCGCCGGTCCTGCGAGCACTGCACGCGATGCAGTCGAGCAACGGCACGGTGCACAAGTTCAACGTCGAGACCACGGCCCCGGTGATCGGCTTCCGAGCCGTCAACGCGGGTGCCGATTACACGGCATCGATCAGCACGCAGACGTCGGTGGATCTCAAGTACATCGACGCCAAAGTCATCGAGGACGCGGCGGCCTGTCGGGCCTATCGCTTCGGTGCCGAGGCGTGGATGAATCAGCGAACGGCCCGACAGATCCGCGAGGCTCTGTTCACCCTCGAGAAGCAATTCTTTAACGGGACCGTGGGCGGATCGGCTGACGGCTTCCTCGGTTTGGCCGATTCGGCCAACTACAACGGAGCCAGCGACGCGCTGGTGATCAACGCAGCCGGCACGACTGCCTCGACGGGCAGCTCTGTCTGGTTCCTGCGATCGACCCCGGACGACGCATCAGTGGCTCTGGTGGGCTCCGGCGACCAGTCGCTGTCGAGCCCCAACATCAATTTCACGGTCGGCGAAATCTTCGAGTCTGTCGTGCTCGGCAGCAACTCGAAGAGCATGGTGGCCATGGTGCGAGACGCCGGCGGCCATCTCGGTGTGCAGATCGGGTCGAAGTACGCTGTGGCCCGCATCGCCAACCTGACCGAGGACAGCGGCAAGGGTCTCACCGACACGCTGCTGGCCAAGGCTTTGGCCTTGTTCCCGGCGAGCGATCAGCCCACGCATATCTGCATGAACCGCCGATCGCTGCGGCAGCTGCAGGTAAGCCGGACGACCTATAGCCCGACTGGGATGCCAGCGCCTCGCCCGACCGAGTACGAGGGGATTCCAATCGTCGTGACCGATGCCATCACCAGCACGGAAACGCTGCTGGCCTGATCGTCATGCCCTGCTCGCTGGTCGGCCTTTCCTCCGGGGGCCGGCCAGTGGGCTCTTCACTCTGAGGTCTCCCCGTGGTCACAGCAATTCAGGCAGCACAGCGAGCGGCACAAGCAGCATCATTCCGAGTGCGGGGTGAGGCGGCTGTCTACGCGCGTGGCGCCAACAGTTGCGAGCTGACAGTGGTGCGGGGCCAGTCAACATGGGAGCGATCCGAGACTTACCAAGCGGTGCGGGTCGGCGACCGCTCGACGGACTGGATCGTCCTCGCTGCGGATCTGGCCATCAGCGGCACTGTGGTCACTCCGCAGCGGGGCGATACCATCACAGTCGACGACATCGCATACAGGGTCATGCCCTTCGGCCCGAGCTCACAGCTCTGGCAGTACCACGACCCAGAGCGGCGATACATCAGAATTCATACGAAGGAGCGCGACTGATGGCATCGCGTATCCGGACACTGGCGGCGGCACTGGTGACGCAGCTGCAGGCCTACCCATCACTACCGGCTGGCATCACAGTCAGCAGGCGGCGGAGCTACACGGCGATCATCGACGAGGTGAGCGACACGCAAGGATTCCTGACGGTCATCTGCCCTCGAGTCGAGGACACCAGCAACCGAGGCGACGTCTCCGAGGATATCACCATCGCCATCGTCCTGACGGTGCGCTGCACAGCCGAGGCAGTCGCAGCATCGGACACCTACGAGGATTTGCTTGAGGGCCTCTGCGATCATCTGCGGACGTCGGCGACATATCGGCAGGTGACACTGGCCGGCAACATCGCGGCACGGCGGCGGTCGGTCTCGATCGCGACGACATGCGACGGCGAGATCCTCGACCAGATGGAGGTGTTTGTCGGCGTGATCGAAACCACGTGGGCCGTCAGTGTGGGGAATCGAGCATGAGCCAAAGCATTCGATTCCGGGCTAATATGAAGATGCGATTCACGCGGCGGCCAGACGGCACGGTCCGCAGTGAGCTCGGCATCACGGAGCGGCAGGCGAAATTTTTCGACGTGGTCGGCGGCTCGATCCGCAAGGTGGCTCGGCGGTCCCTCAAGAGGGCAGCGCAAAAAAAGCTGTCGGAGCTCACGCCCGAGGAGCTCGAGCGATTCCGCCAGCGTCAGGAGTGGTATCGATTGGCACTGCGGCAGGGCTACACGGCACGCAAGCCACGGCGGCCCGACAAAACCTCGCAGCCCGGCAAGGTGCCATTGCTGCACAAACAGCTGAGCCCACTGAAGGAGCGGCTATTCTACGCGATCAGCAACGACAGCGAGTACGTCGTGGTCGGCCCTGAGCTCTGGAAAAAAACGGTCCGCAAAGCTGCGGGCGGACTCACAACAATCGAGCAGCTGGAGGAGCGCCGGCCATTCATGCGACCGGCTTACAACATCGTAGAACCCAAGATCCCCTATTACCTTGAAAGGGCCTTTCAATAATGCCAAACGCAGCAGACGGTTCAGTCCTTGGCGACGATTGCAAGCTGTTCTACTCCGCAACCCTCGGCGGTGCCGGAGCACTCACAGAGATTCCCGTGGTGATCGACGACGCCATCAGCAGCGAGCGGCGAGCGGTCGAAAGCAATTGCCGGGGCGATGCTGAGATCAGTGAGCACACAGGCAAGCCGAAGTACAGCATCTCGGCCAACATGCTTTTCAAGCGTGGCACGCCAGGCACGACCTACGCGGCGATGCGGGCAGCCTATGTTGCCGGCACGGTGCACCACTACGCACTGGCCAGCGGTGCGATCGCAGACGTCGGCCAGGTGGTGTTCAGGATCGAGGGCAGGATCAAGAGCTGGAACGAAACCCGGCCCGACAATGACACGGTGAAGGTGGCGATCGAAATCGCCAAGGCTGCAGACAATTCTTACGCCAGCAACTACAGCACAGTCTCAAGCTGAGGAGGACATCATGGCAGTGGCACTCGGACAGGTCGACGAGGTGGTGGTGACGAACGCAGACGGAACCACCAGCACGGTGAAGCTCAAGGTGATTGCAGTGGTCGGGGGCGGCCAGTCGCAATCAGAACCAGCAACCACAACCGGAGGAGCGGGAGATGGCTCAGTATCGTGACACAGCCGGCAAGATGCACCCGGTCCGGATCAGCATCGCGGCACGCCAGCGCATCCTCGACTCGACGGAGTGGGATGTGCTGGAGATGGCCCATAACCCGCAGCGGCTCAGCGAGTTCCTCGCAGCAATCCAGCTGGATGACACGCTGATTTACGAGGTCCTCGCAGCGATCGAGCAGGTTCCGTCGGCCACACTGATGGAGGCGGCGGACGGCTCGACGCACGAGGAGGCATCGACCGCACTGCTGGAGGCCCTCGCCGATTTTTTCCCCAAGGGCAGCCCGATGAAAGCCGGGCTGCAGGATCTGCTGGCAAAGGTCGAGGCAGCTCAGACGGAGGCACGCAAGGCGATCAGCGAGCAGATCGAGGCAGCGGTGGAGGCTCTCGATATCAACTCGATGGCATTGAGTGCAGCGGCCCAGATGAATGGCTGACACGGCTGCGGTGCATGACGGATCTGGATCTCGGGCCGATGACGCTGAGGCAGGCTCTGTGGGCTGTGCATCAGTCTCAGCGGCTGGAGTCTCAGCGGCTCGGGTCACTGATGGCGGCTCTCTACAATGTGCAGCGGACGAAGCGGTCTGATCGAGTGTGGACGTGGCAGGATTTTTTTGGTGACTCCGAGCGGCGCAGGCCCTCGGGTCGCGAGGTGCTGCTGGCTCAGATGGCGCAACACGCGCCAAGTGAAATCCAGTGGTTGGCGGGATACGGACCGGAGGTGCTGAGTGGCGAGCAGTAGAGCGATCGAGGCGGCCAGAGCCTTCGTCAAGATCTTTGTGGACGACACCCCGCTTAAGCGGGGACTCACCACACTCACGACTCGGCTCGCAGGGGCAGCCAAGGGTGTGGCAGGCATCGCGGCATCACTCGGCACGGCTGCAGTCGCAGGCAGCATCGGCCTGATCGTCTCCGGCATGAGTGCGGCGGCGGCCTCGGTGTGGCGATTCTCTGAGGCGGCTGCGGGGATCGACGACATCGCACAGCGGACTGGTGCGAGCGCTGAGGCGCTCAGCCAGCTGCGGTATGCTGCCGAGCAATCCGGGGCAAATCTCGAGGCCGTCGAAAAGGGCATGCGCAAGCTGGGCGACGTTACGACGCAGGCAGCCAACGGCAGTAAGTCGGCGGCGGCTGCTCTGGCCTCGGTCGGGCTATCTGCTGAGCATCTGCTGGCCATGTCGGTCGAGGATCGATTCCTCGCAGTGGCTCAGGGCATCAGCCAGATTCAGGACCCGGCGGCGCAGGCCTCGGTGGCAATGGATCTGCTGGGCAAATCCGGAGCGGATCTGGTGCCGATGATGGCCGACGGTGCCGGCGGAATTCGGGCCCTGATGGCCGAGGCGGACAGGCTCGGCATGACGATCAGCGGTGAGCAGGCGGCAGCGGCGGCGGCCTTCGACGACAAGTGGCAGGGGCTGGTGGCCACGCTCCGCAACGCCAGCAACATCATCGCGGTGGCGGTGCTACCCTACCTGTCGCAGATGATCGACCTAGTGATGCAGACATGGCCGGCGATACAGACACTGGCCAAGGTGGTCGGCGAGACGCTGGTCGCCAGTTTCGGTCAGGCTTACGACGCGATCGGAGCGCTGCTGCAGCCCTTCGCCGGGCTGGGCTCGGCAGTCTCCGATACGCTCTCCAGCATCATGGGGGCACTCACGGCAGGCGACGTGGCAGCAGCGGCTGGCGTGTTCTGGGCCTCGCTCGATGTGGCATGGGCTCAGGGGATCGCAGCCATCTCCGATCAGTGGTACGCATGGCGGAATGGATTCCTCGACGTGTTCGGCCAAGCGGTCTCCGGTGTGCGGAAGATGTGGGCCGAGACACAGGCATGGCTGTCGAGCGGCATCGTCGACATCATAGCCTATCTCGACAGTTCACTGAATGCGGACGCCATTAAAGCCGAGATCGATCTGATGGCGACGCAGCAGGTGCAGCAGATCGACCAGCAGGCGATGGCGGACCAGCAGGCGAGGGCCGATGCCTACGCGGCACGATTGGACAAGGCCAGCGCAGAACTGGCGGCAGCCCGGCAGGAATGGTCTGCAGCGGTGGCCACAGCAGCGACGGCGGCCAGCACGGCGGCCAACCAGCCAGACGCGGCGACGACTGCGGGCAAGAAGTTCGATGAGCTGATCGGGCAGCTGAAGTCGGCCGACATCGCCACGCGAGTGGACAAGGCGGTGCAGCAGGCCGGCCCGGCTCAGGATCTTAGAACGGCTGGCGGTGCTGGTGTGCTCAACCGCATCATTAACCAACAGGGGACACTAAGCCAGCAGCAGCTCGACCAGCTCAAGGAGATTCGCGGGATACAGCGGCAGCTTCTCAAGGCGACACAGGACGGCATGATCGGATGGGCGGTGTAACATGGCAGCAACGGCAAAGCTCTACAGGCGCGGGCAGTGGCAGCAGGACGAGGACGGAACTGAGACGGTCGTAGACGTCTGGGAGATCACAACCACAACCGAGACTGACACGATCACGACTGTTGTGACGGCCACTGGCATTCCGGCAAAAGGCGCCAGTCATCCCGAGAAAACCACGGCCATCGTGGTGAATCGGCAGCTGTCGCAGGATGACGAGGTGCTCACTCGCTACCTGATGCAGGTGACGTACAGCACAGCCATCACGACGCGAGAAGATCAGGCCTACGCCAGCCAGCGGGTCAAGGGCGGCATGAGATCCGGGTCGATTGCGGTGCCGGCATTCTACGACGCCCGAGGGTATCCTCTGGTCAACTCGGCAGGCGATCTTTACGAAGGCCTTACGCGCAAGGTTCGGACGCGAGTGGTGAATGTCACGGCCAACTTCGCGACGATCCCGCAATTCCTCTTCGAGTTGGCGGACACGATCAACCTCTCAGCGGTGACGATCCATGGTGTGTCGTATCCGGCGGGCTGCTGTCTGCTGCGTGATGTTGAGATGCCGGACGAGCCAGAGCGGGACGTGGCTGGCTCGCTATATTGGCCGATCAGCTACACGATCGAGATCAACCCCGGCGGCTACTATATTCTGCTGCCAAACAAAGGCCCGAATGAGCTGGTGTATCAGACGAGAACCAGCAGCACAGCGGCGTGGCAGGACGTAACAAAGGCCACATATGACGGCAAGACGCCCACGACAGATCGCCGGATCATCAAGCGCCCCATCCAGACGGAGGAGCAGCAGCAGACCGGCGGCGAGATCTGGCTCGATGCGAACGGGCAAGCGGTGCGGGTGCCGGTGCTTACTGGCACGCAGTTCGGGACAGGCACCATGACGGCAGGGTCGGCCACGCTCACGCTCAGCACTGGCTCCTTCGACTCGACAAAGCACGTCGGGGCGCTGGTGCGGGTCATCGGCGCAGGCCCACGCGGCAAGACGCTCGAGGCTCGCATTCAGTCGATTGCCAGCAGCAGCTCGGCCACGCTTGCAATTAATGCCAGCACGACGATCAGCACGGCAAAACCAGTCTGGCTCAGCGGCGTTATCGTCAACCAGTTTATCCTCGAGGACCTGGCCGACTGGTCTGCGGTCCCATTGCCGAACAATCAGCCATGACAGGCGAGCACCCCATACTGGCAACGCGAGATCAGGCGGCGGCCATCGGCGAGCTGATCCGCTCGACCGGCGACGCCTCGCTTGGGGCGGTGCAGCCGGGCATCATCCGCAGCGGTGATGCTCTGGTGGTGCAGCTGGAGACGGCCATTGCAGCCGGCTCGGTGGCTCAGGTGTGGGCACGAATCTACACGCTCGACGGCTCGACGTGGACGGACACGCGGCAGCGGGTGCAGGTGCGATCTGCCACAGGCACCGCAGTCAGCACGACGGGCCGACGGATTGCTCGCAGGGTCAGCACATTCGGCTGGTGCGTGGTGGAAACATGACAGATCGGCGACGGCTGAGCATGACGCGGGACAAGGCGGCGGCCCTCAGTCGGCTGCTCGGCTCAGTAGCGCAGCAAGCCGGCAGCATGGCCACGCAGCCCCGAGGACTGGGTCGGCTGCTGGTCGAGGCTACGGCCCAGATGCCGGCGGCGGCGACCAGTCCGGTGCAGTGCAAGATCCTCACTATCAGCGGCACGACGATCACAGACACGGGCTGCAGAATCGCGGTGTTGAATGTCGGCCCGAGGGCAATTGCCAGCGGCACGAAGTGCTACGCTGAACCATGCGGCAGGCTGGGCTATTGTGTCAGCAGGCCAGCACAGGGCAACCCGGCAACGCGGGGCGAGCTCTGGCGGGATCTGGCATTCGTCGAGATGCTGGAGGCAGAGCGCGAGAATGAGAATGCGACGTGGGCATGGGGCACATGGAGCACGCTGGGCAGCACGGGTGGCATTCGCACAAGCCACGGGGCCCAAGGCTACTATCTGAGCTTCGACGACAGCGTGGATACTGGGCAGTCTGTGCGAACATTCTATCCGAACGCGGTGCGAATGAAGCTCGACGGGTGGGGCTCAGGTTATCAGGGTGTGTATGGCCGGCAGGATCTTCCGCGACAAGCTCCGCTCTACTTGGCACCGACACCATACGATGCGGCACGAGGTGCGAGGATCGGCGGCGGCAACCAGTTCGATCCGCCGGTGTACCAGTTCAACGCGATACGCGGGACGCAGGCCCCGATTGCCTCGGCCAGATCCGACAAGCTCCCGCCGGCATTTCATCTGCCGGACTATCGCAGCGAGGGGCTGAGCTTTGGCAGAGCCTTCGCGAACAATGAGACAGTCTGCCCATTTTGTTACGGTCCGGGCGATTACAATATCATCGTGAAGGGCTGGCCCCAGCGGCTGTTCTCTGGTGCTGTGCAGTACGTGGTCACACATGGCCGGCTGTGGTTGGACGGCACAGATGAGACCGGCATCGTGCCAGTCACGGGCCGGCTGTTTGAGGGCACGTCACCGACAACCTACGGCATCATCGCATGGGACGCGGACATCACCGACAACGCCAAGACGGTCGAGGTCGATCTCTGGTTTAAGATCCGCATTACGGTCGACAACGCAACAACGCCGGGACCTATCGACCAGATCGCATGGCTGGATCTCAGGCCCGGCAACCCGGCGGCCATCATCGGCAGCCATGCGAGCTATGGACCGACGGGTCCGCTCGAGTTCAACTTCGACGCCAACGGCCCATCTGGTGCCACGTCACTCAACACCGTCGGCCAGTCGGGATGGGACGTGTACGAGGTCGGCTATCTGAGATTCACCGACAACACAGCCAGCCCGACAAACGGCCAGATGTGGTTTCATTGGAACCAAGAGACGCCCTTTATCGTCATCTACAAACGCAACACGGCGACAGCTCCGGGCACTGGATTCGCCTGGTATCTCCCCGAGGACACCAGCGACTATCAACCACTGATTCTGCCGAGCGGTGCAGGCATGGCGGCGGGCAGGTGGGACCCATCGGCGGCGACCGTGTTCCGGCGGGTGGCCGGCAACGTCGGCACGACCACAGGCGGATGGACCGACATTCATGGAGCGGGCAGCCCGACAGCATGGGACGGCCTCTATGACGATTTCCCGAACACGGTGACAGTGGAGCCATACACGCCATGATAGAACACGCACTGGACAGCGACTGGTGGACAGCGACGGACTGGAGCAGCGACGAGGTGAAGAGCTTCACCATCGACGGCACAGGTGCGGTGGAGTTCACTTGGGCGGCGGCTGAGCCAGCTGCAGCTGCGGCAGGCACTCCCATCGACGCAGGCCTCTACCAGATCGCGAGGCCACTGGCCGGTCTGCAGCTGTACCTGCGAGTCACGAGCGGGACGGCGGACATTTACTACGCAAGCAAGGACGGACCCCGAATCAGCGAGACGGTGAGCGGCCATGCCTACAGTGGCGACGCGGGGGCCGATGAGGACTTTCTCCAGGCAGCCCTGCCATCAATCGGTTTCGACGACGCGACAACGCGGACCGGCGCCAACCCCTACGAATTCCGGGCCTACCTGACGACGCCGGCAGCGGATCTTGCCAGCACTGCCGATCTGCAGTATGCGATGCTGGTGCTGAGGCTGATGCAGTGGATACCCGGCAGGACGATCAGGGTCTATGGGATCAAGTACAGCGGCGACCAGTCGGGCAACATCACCGATTGGGATACGCTCGACAACCGCACCAAGACGACGGCCTACAAGGACGCGACGACCGGCACGGGGCCATTCTTATCCTTCGATGTGCTGGCCATCGTCGACGAGCTGCTGGCGGTCAGCGGCTGGGGAACCACCAGCCCGATCCAGTTCTTCGTCGAGGATACCGGCTCAGCCCTGACGGACGCAGACGTGAGGGCGATCGTCGATCTCGGATCTGCTGACACGCGGCTTTCGATGATGCTGACAAGCGGCGAGCCGGTGCCAGATCCGGGCACGGGTGGCCCATGATATTGGGCGATCCTGTTTCCGTGGTTGGGGTTTACCCGAGGTGGGTGTACTATCTGCGGCGTGCATATTGTCAGGCACGCCACGAGGCAGCAGAATGAGCGATGATGAGCAGCGACAGCAGCCAGACAAGCCGGCCAAACGACAGACGACTCGCAGGCAGCGAGCCATCCAGATCGACGCGCCCGGGCTCGAGGCTGATATCTCGGAAGAGACTGCTCAGACGTTTTTGGATTACACTGGTAGCGCGTGGGTTTGGGTGGTCCTTGCTATCGCGCTCTCAATCGTCGTCCTCGCAGTATGTCTGGGGTTATCATGGCTGATCTAAGCGGCGAATTCTGGCAGGCAATGAGTGTGGGCTGGGCCTGTTTCGGCCTCGGTGTGGCGGTGTTCCGCATCACGCCACAGAGCATCGTTACGGTGGCTCTCAGTCGTGCGCTGCTGGTGCTGGCTCCCGGTGTGCTAAGCTGCTGGGGCGTCCATGCGGTGCGAGTCAATGAGCAGCTGCGAGTCATGGTCGAGGCGAAACAATCAACGGAGGTCGGAGGATATGAGAGAGTTTACGTCACCAGAGCAGACACCATCACCACAGGAGACGGCAACACCATCGGCTTCGTCCGATACTCAGATGGGCGATCCGTGCCATCTCTACACGGACTGCATCGACGAGAAGGCCGACCAGCTGGACAAGCTGATCCAAGAGATTGGGGATCTGCTGCAGCAGCTGGAGCTCTGCCGGAGGAATGGACCGGGCGGCGTGAACTGGCTCGGAGCCAGCGGCTCTGATGCGGTGCACAATGCGCGGCGGCAGTTGACACTGGCGGCCACGAATGCCAGGGCGGTGTATATGACGATGCGACGACCACAGCAACAGGCAGTCACAGAATGAATGAGCAGGCATTGATAGACGAGTTGAAGCAGCCGCAATATGCCACCATGAGCGATCAGGAGGCAGCGGACGCAGTGAACGCAAAGACGGTGCAGCAGTCTGAACCAGTCGCGGCACAACAGATCCGGTTGACGTTGGCGAGCCGCGGCAAGCTGGCCGCGATCAAACGCATCGGTGACAACACCGCAGCACCGGAACCGCCCTATGACGCCTGCGCAACGTTGATGGCACTGCTGGACGCAGGCGACACAATCGACCTGCAGAACGCGGCAGTCTCTGCAGCATCCGCGATTCTGATCCAGCACAACCTGCTGACACAGGCAGACGCAGACGCAATCGCGGCATTGGCCGTCAAGACGGTCCCGTGGGCTGATACCGTCGGTATCGGCGAGGTCGGCATCGGTTACGTGATCAATGCCCGCAAGGCAATCGCAGGGGGTGTGTAATGCCGAACAACGTGCTCATTAAATACGGCAGCAAGACGACGCTAACATGCGCCGTGGCATCGCTTGCAAGCGACACGAACCTGCTGGCGGGCATCGAATCGTCGGTGATCGACAACACCACGGACGGCTTCACCGATTTTATTCTGTCCGGCAAGGTGACGACAGGCACCAGCCCGACAGCGACACGGTCAATTGAGGTCTGGGCCGTAGCATGGGACGGGGCCAATTGGCCGGACGTGTTCGACGGCACGACATCATCGGAGACGATCACATCCAGCGACATTAAGAACGCGATCTGTAAGACTGTGGCGGTGATGAGCACGAACAACACCAGCGACCGAACATATCATTTTTCCGGGGTCAGCCTTCGCGGTGCATTTGGCGGCTGTTTGCCAAGCAAGGTTGTTTTGTTCGTCGTGCACAACACTGGCGTGAATCTCAACAGCACGGCAGGCAATCACGAATTTAGTTACATCGGCGAGTACCCGCAAATCCAATGAGCCGAAATATCCTACAAGGTCTGGTTGGTGCGTGGTGTCCGACGCTGGGGCCGAGCGGTTACACGCTGCTGGACCGCAGCGGACGGGGCCAACATGGCATGCTGACAAATATGGACGCGGGCAGCGACTGGGTTGGTACGCCGGGCGGTTGGGCGCTCGACTTCGACGGGACAAACGATTACATCAGCATTCCGAACCGACTGAGTTACACGTCAGGCCAATGGCTGAGTGTGTCTGCATGGTTCAGGCGCAACGTCACATCAGCCTACCATGAAATCATCAATAAATTCAACGGCACCCTTGCAGCAAACGAAGATGGCTGGTTGGTGCGAGTGACGAACGGAAACAAGCTGCTGTTTACGATCGGACAGAGCGGCAGTTACGGGCAGTTCGAAAGCACGGGAACATACACGGACACCGCATGGCATCATATCATGGTGAGTCTGTGTGTCGGAGCTGGCAGCACATTGAAAATGTGGTATGACGGAGCAGAGGTTGCGTTATCAGCGACCGGAACAGTGAACGCCGTGCCAGACAGCGACGCCACAGCCTACGCGATCAATATTGGGGCACAGCGATATGCGGGGGTCAGTTATAATCTGCTGAACGGCCAAGTCTGCGATTGTGCGGTGTGGCACGCCCCAAAAACGGCAGTTGACGCGCGGCAATTGTACCAGTTGGGACAGCCAGGTCTCGGTCGATTGCTGACACCACAGCGACGGAGTTATGCGTTTAAGGTTCCGGCAGCAGGCGTGAAGTCTTATCTGTTTGTAGGTCGTGGTCAGGTGATCGGAGGCGGAACGCTATGAGTTATCCACGGAACGCAGCAACACCGCCGATCGTCGCAGTAGGTGCAATCTATCTGCTGGCCGACGGCACGATACAGACGACCGGAGCAAGTGTGCGAGTTAAGACCGGCACGGGGTCATGGGGCAGCGGTGCGGGCACGCTGGCATGCGACAGTACCAGCGGCATATGGACGTATGCGCCAACGCAGGCAGAGACGGACGCGGAATCGTTCGTGGTCGGCGTTTACAAATCGGCCAGCACATCGGCACAGGTGACGGTGGCAACGTCAGCGAGTGTGACAGCAGGCTACAGCGGCATCGACTGGGGCAAGATCACGCAGGCAACCACGACCGTAAACCTCAGCGGCACGACGATCAGCACGACGCAGCAGGTCGCGAGTGTGAGCGGGTCTGTCGGATCGGTAACGGGTGCCGTGGGCAGTGTGACGGGTGCCGTGGGATCGGTGACGGCACGAGTGACCGCAAACACGGATCAGTGGGGCGGCGTGGCTGTGACAGGTATGCCCATGCCCACCTACACGCAGCCGACGGGATTTCTGGCGGCGACGTTTCCTGCGACGGTCAGCAGTTTTGCAGGCGGGGCAGTGGCCAGTGTGACGGGCAGTGTTGGGTCAATCAGTGGTGTGACATTCCCGACGCACTTCAACGATCTCGAAATCACCGCAAACGGGCACGTTTCCGCAGCGGTTTACACGATCGCCAACAACAGCATCACAGCGAGCAGCATTCAGGGCGGAGCGATCACGGCGGCCAAGTTTGCAACGGACGCGATCAGCGCTGCGGCACTGGCAGCGGATGCGGTCACAGAGATTCAGGCAGGCCTCGCCACCAGCTCCGCAGTCGCAGCTGTGCAGTCGGACGTGACGACGCTGCTCGGACGCATCACGTCGACGCTGTTCTCCGGCATCACGTATCTCAGCAGGTGGCTCGGAGCACTGGCAGGCAAAACCGCAGACGCATCCACGCAGACGGAGATCCGGGCAACGACAGCCGGAGCGACATACACGATCACGACGGATTCACTCGAGGCCATCCGCGACAACTCAGGCGGCGGCGGCGGTTCCGGCGACGCATCGCAGACGACGCTGCTCGAGGTGCAGGGCACGGTCAACGGCATCGCGGCCAGCCTATCGGGCACGACCGTCAGCGTGAGCAGCCGGGTGTCAGCAGCTGGCGAGATCACGCTGTGGGCCGGAGACGATTGCAGAGTGCGCAGCGGCACCGAGATCGAGGTGACGATCACAGACGTCGGCGGTGCGATCTACACGCGGCTCGATGGGATCGGCATCGCGAATCTCGCATGGGGTGCAGCTCGCATCGTGCAGCCGGCGGGTGCGATCACAGGGACTGTGGCAGCACTCACGCAGGCTGGCAGCGGTGCGAGCCAGACCCTCACCATCTCGATCGAGATCACCGACGGCGGCAGCGATCTCAGAGCAGCGGACGACTACACGTGGCAGATCGTCAGCAGCGAGCAGCACGGCACGGAGTACGATCAGCAGGTGGAGCTGGAGGGATCGCTGGTGCTGCGTCGTCGGGTCGCAGTCCCGGTCTACTAATTTTGTGATTGCAACATCTCACGCAGCCGATAACATGCCACGCATGACAGCCACCATCATCACCACCAGACAGGCAGCGGAGCAGCTCGGAGTGTCGCACTCACGAGTCCGCCAGCTCTGCGGCCAGCTGGGCCTCGGTCAGGTGGTAGGCTCAACGCGTCTGCTCACGGATCGCGATCTGCGGTCCCTGCAGCAGACTGAGCGCAGGGCGACCCGCCCCGACAAATCCGCCACGTGAGGCGAGTTTGAGAAATCTTTGAAATTCGCCACGCCCTGCTATTGCTTCAGATTAACGCTGCCGATAATCTAACCACACACGCGACGCACAGTGCGACGCAGACGAGACGATCTGAGACAGGATGCAGGACGATGAGCACAGCAACATACGCAGTGGTACCGACTCAGGGCATGTACGGCAGCGGCGACAACGTGCGAGTGGCACAGATCAGCCGGAGTCTGCAGGCTGCTCGCAGCATTGCCAAGAGACTGACGCAGCAATACCAGGCTGGCATGAAGCCATACGGCGGCAGCAGTGGTGGCTACCGAGTGATTGAGTGGGTTCAGACTGGCCGGACGATCAGCGGCTACTGGCTGGACCGTACGCCGGACGCTGGCTGATCCTGACACCCTCCCCGCTGCACAGCGCGGCGGGGATTATTCTGCGGGGAAAGGCACCATGACCGAAGCCGAGTGGCAGCGACAGGTGATCCAGTACGCAACCCTTCGCGGCTGGCGGGTGCACCACACTCGCCCAGCCCGGGTGCGGGTGCGAGGCAAGGAGACGTACAGGACGCCTATCGCAGGCCATGCCGGATTCCCGGATCTGGTCTTGGCTCGACGCGGGCGGCTTTTGTTGGTCGAGCTCAAGGCGGACAAGGGACAATTGAGAGAGGACCAGATCTGCTGGCGGTTATTGAGATGAAATCGAAACAGGTGAGGGATCTCGGGCGGGGCTTGGTTCTCGGACGCAAGCCGGGGCAGCAGATCAGCATCGGGTCGGACGTGGTGGTCACGGTGATCGCCGCGAGGGGTGACTATGTCAGGTTGCATCTGTCGGCACCGCGAGATGTCAGCATCCTGCGGACTGAGCTGGTGGATGAGAGGCAGAATGGGGGTGTGCAGTGAGTGTGCAGGTTTGTGAGGGGGTGTGGCGAAATCGGCTGGGACAACGGCTTGTTATCACGCAATGTGAGCCAGTGGCCGGGCAGCGGTGGACAGATGGCATGTACCACGTCGGCGACGACGGCAGATTCAGCGCTGGTCCGGAAAGCAATCTGGATCTGGTCGAGTATATCGGGCCGTTTCCGGACAGGCCACAGCCGGACCAGCAAGCCAAGATCGAGCTATTGCGAGCCACGTTGACACAACAGACAGCCGAGATCGATCGACTGCGGTCCGAGAACGAGCGGCTGCAGGCGGAGCTGCAGCAGTCCGAGGCGAGGAATACAGCCGACGCCGAGACTGCAGAATACGCGGCACGGCTCGAGATGCAGCTCGACAACTCACGCGATGCCCTGCGCGATCTGCAGGAGGACCACACAGCGATGGACAACCGAGCCGAGGGTGCTCGGTTGGCGTATTTGGCAGTCATCAAAACCCTGTGGGAGATGCGACGGTGAGTGTAAACATTCTCACGGAAACCCTGATGTCCTTGCCAGATGCGTGCTCGGCATTTCCGCTGCGCAAGGTGAGTCTACCCACGCTGTACCGCTGGCATAGCACTGGACATCGCGGTGTCATTTTAGAGACGGCTAAAGTTGGCGGGCGCCGAGTGACCAGCGCGGAGGCGATACAGCGATTTTTGACGGCCATCAACGGAGGGCAAAAAGATGAGTGAGTTAACACGCGAGGAATGGCTGGCCCGGAGGCGGTCCGGCATTGGTGGCAGCGACGTGGCGGCGGTCCTCGGGCTGTCGCCCTGGAAGTCGCCGCGGCAGGTCTGGCTGGACAAGACGACGGACGCGGTCGACGACCGGCAGACGATGCCGATGCTTCTGGGGACCATCCTCGAGCCCGAGGTGCTGCGGCTGTACAGCGAGCAGACCGGGGTGCCGGTGCGGCGGTCGCATCTGCTGTGGAGGCATGAGGAGCATCGGCACTTGATCGCGAACGTCGACGCGACGGCCAAGCATCGCATCGTCGAGGCCAAGACGGCCCGCAGTCGCGACGGCTGGGGCGAGCCCGGGTCGGATGATGTGCCAGAGCAGTACTGGCTGCAGGTCCAGCACTATCTCTATGTCAGCGGTCGCGACTTTGCGGATCTGGCGGTCATGTTCCTGTCGGACCCGCGCCCCGAGGTCAGTATCTACACGATGCGACCGGCCAGCGAGTACCCCGAGCTGGTCGCCGAGCTGAATGAGTGGTGGGCCCGCCATGTGATCGAGGGAGTCGAGCCAAGCCCGTACAGTACGTCGGAGGCGGCTGAGCGGTGGCGGCAGTCACGGCAGGGCAGTCGGGTCGAGGCAACGCCGGCGGTGCTGGAGTCGGTCCGGCAGCTGGCGGCGGTGCGGGCGCAATTGAAGGCACTGGAGCAGGAGGAGGAGCACTTGAAGCTCGAGATCCAGCTGCACATGCAGGATGGTGAGCAGTTGTGCGATGGCGACAGTGTGCTCGCGACGTGGAAAAGCAGCAGCAGCAGCCGGGTCGATCTGGCAACGCTGCGGCAGAAGTATCCGGAGCAGGCGGCGGAGTGTACTGTCGCCAGTGTGAGTCGTAGGTTTTTACTCAAGGGGCAGAAGTGATGAGTGGTGAAATGATTAAAGCCGGCAGCTGGTTGGCGGCCACGACGATGGAGCAGGCCATGCAGGTGGCCGGCATGTTGGCCAAAAGCAGCCTGGTCCCCAAGGCCTACCAGAACAACGTGCCGAACATTATCGTGGCTATGGCGTTTGGCGAGTCATTCGGCATGGACGCACTGCAGGCCATGCAGTCGGTCGCAGTCGTGAACGGGATGCCGGGGCTCTACGGTGACGGGCTCCTCGCAGTCTGTCGCAGCTGCTCCGACTGGGAGTGGATGCAGGAAACGGTCGAGGGCGAAGTGGCAACGTGCATTGCCAAGCGACGCGGCGAGCCGGAGGTGACGGCAACGTTCAGCGTGGCAGACGCCAAGCGGGCCCAGTTGTGGGGCAAGCAGGGCCCGTGGACGCAGTACCCGATGCGGATGCTGGCCATGCGAGCGCGGGCCTTCGCTTTGCGAAACCTCTACGCTGACGTTCTCCGGGGCATGGGTTCGGCGGAGGAACTGCAGGACATTCCGGCGGAGATGCCGGCGGTGCAGGTGGAGCCGGCTCGGATTGACCATGCTGAGCAGCCCCAGCAAACGAAGGCGGCGGCGATCCTGACGAAGGCCCGAGCCAAGCGACAGCCCAAGCCAGCAGCTATCCCCGAGGTGATCGAGCAGCCACCACAGGACGCGGCGGAGCTGCGGATTACGGTGGGCAAGCGGTCACTTGGC
>RGRP01000040.1 GCA_010021145.1 Candidatus Fonsibacter lacus | reverse complement strand
TGGTAGCAGACTGTTTGACAAGAACTCCATCAAACCAACCACATCTTCTTTTTCTATTAGTTACAGTTCCAAATTCATGACCTCGTTGACCGATAAGTTCTCCTGTTGCATTTTTAAGTTCCGTTGGAAAAGGACCTTCTCCTACTCTTGTTGTATAAGCCTTAGTAATTCCAAGGACATAATCAATTGTTTTTGGACCGCATCCTGTGCCTACCGATGCTGTTCCGGCAACTGTATTTGATGAGGTAACATAAGGATAAGTTCCATGATCTACATCAAGTAATATTCCCTGAGCACCTTCAAATAATATTTTTTTGTTTAATTTCTGATATTCGGCAATTTTTTTCCAAACGGGTTGAGAAAATTTTAATATTTTAGGAGCAATTTTTAATAGATCTTCGATTAATTCATCTGATTTATATATCTTCTTTTTTAAACCTTTTCTGATTGCATTATGGTGTTCTAAAATAACTTCTAGCCTTTGTTCCAAATTTGTTTTTGATCGCAAATCCATGACTCGAATAGAACGTCTGCCAATTTTATCTTCATAAGCAGGTCCGATTCCTCTCCTTGTAGTTCCAATTTTAGATTTGGCTGCATCCTCTCTAATTTCATCCATTTCTTTATGAAAAGGTAAAATTAAAGTTGCTGTATCAGAAATAATTAAATTATTTTCATTCACATCAACTCCCTTTTTCTTAATTTCCTCAATTTCTTCTAGCAACGCCCAAGGATCTATGACAACTCCATTTCCAATAATCGAAATTTTATCACCTCTAACGATTCCTGAGGGAAGTAATTTTAATTTAAAAACTTTTCCGTTAATAACTAAAGTGTGTCCAGCATTGTGGCCACCTTGAAATCTAATTACAACATCAGCTTGCTCTGAAAGCCAATCCACAATCTTCCCCTTGCCCTCATCGCCCCACTGAGAGCCTACAACTACAACGTTTGTCATAAGTAAATATTTTTAGATCCTATAAAGATCTAGATTATTTAATTTAATAAAGCCATATGATTAATTGGCCCATGTCCTCTTCCAAATTTTGGATTTAATAAAATTGCTTTGTGCACATATTGAATGGCACGTCCACACGATTCGTTCATATTGTAATTTTTAGAAAGAAAAGAAGCAATTGCACTCGATAAAGTACATCCCGTACCATGTGTATTTTTAGTTTTAATTTTCTTATTTTTAAAAATTTTAATATTATTTTTTGAAATTAATACATCCTCGATAAAAGATTTATTAGAATGTCCGCCTTTTATAAGAACAAACTTAGGTCCAAATTTTAAGATTTCTTTTCCAGCATTAATTACATCGTCTAGTGTTTTTATTTTGTTTTTAATTAAAGTTTCAGCTTCGGGAATATTTGGTGTTACTAATAACGCATAAGGTAATAATTTTTTTTTCAAATAATTAATAGAACTATTGCTTATTAATCTATGACCTCCTTTTGCAACCATCACAGGATCTATTACAATTTTTTTTAAATTATGCCTCTTAATAGCTTTTATAACTTCTTTGATTACACCTACATTATGTAGCATACCAATTTTTACAGAATTTGGTTTAATGTCCTGAACTGAAAATGAAATTTGATTAAAAATCTCTTTTGGTGGTACAGAAACAATTGATTTTACCCCTGTGGTGTTTTGAGCTGTAATAGCTGTTATTGCAGTCATTCCATAAACTCCAAGTGACGTTGCCGTTTTAATATCTGCTTGGATACCGGCTCCTCCACTAGAGTCAGAGCCTGCAATAATTAATAGTTTAGACTTTAGTTTCAATGTTAAGCGTAATTAAGTATTAATTTTTTTACTTCGTTTACAGTATCTTTAATCAATTTCTTATCAGAACTTTCTACCATTATTCTAACAACATTTTCAGTTCCTGACTTTCTAACTAGTAATCTACCTTCTTGTTTTAAACTTTTATCAATTTGATTTATTTTTTCTTTAAGAGATTTATTTTCAACAATATTTTTATTTTTAACTTTAATATTTTCTAAAACCTGAGGAACTTTTTTAAACACTGAAAATACTTTACTTGCTTTACCATTATTTTTTAAAGAATTTAAAACCTCTAAAGCAACTAACAATCCATCTCCGGTCGTAGCAAGATTCCCAAGTATAATATGTCCTGATTGCTCTCCTCCTAGATTATATTTCAGACTATTCATTTTTTCTTTAACATATCGATCTCCTACATTTGCTCTATAAAATTTAATATTATTATTTTTAAAATAATTTTCTAATCCTAAATTAGTCATTAATGTTCCAACTACACCGCCTTTTAAAATTTTTTTCTTTTTCCAGTTTTTCGCAATCATTGCAATAATTTGATCGCCATCAATAATTTCTCCTTTTTCATCGCACATGATAACTCTGTCAGCGTCACCATCAAATGCTATGCCAATATCTGCCTTGTGAGTTTTTACTGACTGCTGAATAAGTTCTGGATGTGTTGATCCGCAATTTTTATTTATATTAAATCCATCTGGATTAATTCCAATAGCCACAACTTCAGCTCCTAATTCCCTTAGTAAGGCCGGCGCTGATTTATATGAAGCGCCATTAGCGCAATCTAAAAATATTTTTACACCAGATAAATTAAATGATTTTGGAAAGATATTTTTTAATATTCCTATATAATTTTCTGTTGCATCCTCTAATCTTTTAGCTCGGCCCAATGAATTTGGTTTTACTAAATATTTTTCTACTTTATCATCAATTAATTTTTCAATTTGTTTTTCAACTTGGTCTGAAAGTTTCATTCCATCAGGGCCAAAAAGTTTTAATCCATTATCTGTATGAGGATTGTGCGATGCAGTTAACATAATTCCAAGATCAGCTTTCATAGACTTTGTTAACATAGCAAGTCCGTTTGTAGGTAAAGGCCCTAATAACAAAACGTCCATGCCAGCAGAAATAAGACCTGATACTAAAGCAGGCTCCAGCATATAACCTGATAAACGAGTATCTTTTGCAATGATTGCTTTGTGACGTTGTTTGTTTTGATTAGAAAAATATGTTCCTGCAGCTAGACCAAATCTAAAGAACATTTCACCAGTAATATTACCTTTATTAACTTCTCCTCTGATGCCGTCCGTTCCAAAATATTTCTTCATTATTATTTCTTTAAAAATTCAGAATAAACTTTAAGAGCTTCACTTGTTTCTTGTATATCATGGACTCTAAATAGCTGAATACCCTGCAAATAAGAATATAAAACAGAGGCTATTGTACCACCTAATCTTTGTGGATTATCTTTTTCGCCCATAATTTTACCTATAAAACTTTTTCGCGAAGGCCCCACCATTATTGGATAACCAAGACTATGAAATAAAGAAATTTTAGAAATAATTTCTAGATTATGTTCTAAAGTTTTTCCAAAACCAATTCCTGGATCAATAATAATTTGTTCATCTTTAATTCCATTATTTTTTAAAAATTTAATTTTATTTTCAAAATAATCAAAAATATCTAACAGTACATTGTCATAGGTTGGATTGTTTTGCATGTTTTCTGGTATACCTTGTGAATGATTTAAAATAATAGGCTTGCCGGAGTCTTTTACAACTTGATAGGATTGTTGATCAAAGTCTAGCGCTGAAACATCATTTAATAAATCAACTCCTATGCTTAAGCCATGCTGCATTACTTTAGATTTTCTCGTATCCAAAGAAACTAATTGATTTGGATGCTTCTTTTTAATTAATTGGATTGTTTCAGATATTCTTGTAATTTCATCTTGTTCACTGACTGATTTTGCGCCTGGTCGTGTCGATTCTCCACCAACATCAATAATATGAGCTCCAAAATCATTCATGCTCTTAACATGATCAAGCGCTCTAAATGTAGTATTGTATTTTCCTCCATCAGAAAAACTGTCTGGGGTAACATTTAAAACTCCCATCAAAATAGGATTTTGAAAATTTAAATTAAGAATATTATTTCTTTTTGAAGTTATTTTAATTAGATCACTTTCAATTTCACCTCTAAAATCTAATTTATCTAAATCTATAACGTTATATTCCTCAACTATGTTTCTATCGGATTGTCTTTTTAAAATCTCTGCTGATAAAAATCCTATATCTTCAAGTCCACAAAGACTTTTGGCAGTTCCTTCTTGTATAAAGTAATTTGCTTTTTGGCCAAAGACGATATTTGTTGGCCTTATATAAATACTCTTCATGAAAGAAAAGTTAAATTAACTTTGTGTATTAGGCTTTAAACCAATTGCACCTAGAGCACTACCTAGTTTTTTCTTTGTCGTGCTGGCTTCTTCTTTTCCAGATAAACGTTTTGGATAAACATTTTCAAATACTATTTTTTTAATTTCTTCACCGGATAATGTTTCATAAGTTAATAAAGCTTTTGCAACTTTATGAAGTTCATCAATTTTTTCTGCTAATATTTTTTTAGCTCTAGTATAGCCGGACTCAACAATCTTTTTAACTTCTGCATCAATTTTTTTTGCTGTTTCTTCTGAAACGTTTTGTTGTCTAGAGACAGATCTTCCTAAAAACACTTCCTCTTCATTTTCTTGGTAAGCAATAGGACCTAATTGGTCACTCATGCCGTATCTAGTAACCATATTTTTAGCCATTTTTGTAACCATCTCAATATCAGAAGATGCTCCAGAGGTTACCTTGTCATAACCAAATATCATTTCTTCAGCAATTCTTCCTCCCATAGCAACAGAAATATCACCAAACATTTTTTCTCTAGTTACAGATAATTGATCTCTTTCTGGAAGTCTCATTACCATTCCAAGCGCTCTACCTCGAGGAATAATAGTTGCTTTATGAATTGGATCCGAAGTTTGTTCGTATAATGCAACAACTGCATGTCCTCCTTCATGGTAAGCAGTTAATGTTTTTTCTTCCTCCGTCATAACCATAGATCTTCTTTCTGCTCCCATCATGACTTTATCTTTTGCTTCCTCAAGATCAGACATAGTAACAATTCTTTTATTTTTTCTTGCAGCAAGTAGTGCAGATTCATTTACAATGTTTGCAAGATCAGCCCCTGAAAAACCTGGTGTGCCTCTTGCAATAACTTTAGGATTTACATCTGGTCCTGTTGTAATTTTCTTAAGATGCACTTTTAAAATAGCTTCTCGACCAATAATATCAGGATTTGATACAACAACTTGTCTGTCAAAACGACCTGGTCTTAGCAAAGCGGGATCCAAAACATCTGGCCTGTTCGTTGCCGCAATTAAAATCACACCATCATTAGTTTCAAATCCATCCATTTCAACAAGTAACTGATTCAATGTCTGCTCTCTTTCATCATTACCACCACCTAAACCAGCTCCTCGACTTCTGCCGACTGCATCAATCTCATCTATAAATATAATACAAGGAGCACTCTTCTTTGCTTGCTCAAACATGTCTCTTACTCTAGAAGCTCCAACTCCAACAAACATCTCAACGAAATCCGATCCTGAAATTGTAAAGAAAGGAACATTTGCTTCTCCAGCAATGGCTCTTGCCAATAAAGTTTTACCTGTACCTGGAGGTCCAACAAGCAAAGCACCTTTTGGAATTCTTCCTCCTAATTTTTGAAATTTTCTAGGATCTTTTAAAAAATGCACAATCTCTTCTAATTCTTCTTTCGCTTCTTCAACTCCTGCAACATCTTGAAATGTAACTCTGCCATGAGCTTCTGTAAGTAATTTTGCTTTTGATCTTCCAAATCCCATAGCTCCGCCTTTGCCCCCTTGCATCTGACGCATGAAAAATATCCATACTCCAATTAGCAGTAGCATAGGAAACCATGAAAGTATTATCCCCCACAACGAAGGGCCTTTTTCTTCTCGGGGTCCTGCTGTAATTGAAACTCCTTTTGCTGATAATTTTTCAACTAGATTTGGATAATTTGGAGAATAAGTTTTGAAACTTTTACCGTCTCTAAAGGTGCCAGAAATTTCACTTCCTCTAATATCAACTGATGCAACATTTCCTTTGTCTACTTCTGTTAAAAAAGTAGAAAAAGGCATTTCAGATTTTCCAGTAATTGAGCCTGGATTTTGGAATAGATTATATAAGCCTAAAACGAGTAGAACGATTACGCCCCACATCATTAAATTGCGCAGATTCATAGTTTAAAAGTAATCATTATTATAGATTAAACAAGTGCTATTCTCAAATAAATCTAAGATAACTTGCTACAAAACTATCATTTTTAATGTTGTATTTCCTGTTCTTAAAATTAAGAAAAGGAACAAACAATAACTCTCCTTTATTATTCCAAAAAGATGGTAACGTTTTTTTTGCATGTGGTGGAATTTTATTTTCATAATCATTAAATTTATTTTTTCTTAAATATTCAATGCCCTGATCTCCTAATTTTTTAACAACAAATTGTTCTTTGTTATTAAAATTATTGTAAACTAAAAAACGATCATCCCAATTTTTTCTATGTTTGGTTTTATTAAGAGTTTCAGAAATAATATTTCTATCTTCTCTATAAAATGAAATTATACTTTTATCTTTTTCAACAAGACAACCTCCTAAAGTTGAAGATTTAAAATTTTTTTTAGATAAATTTTTCATCAAATTTTTTAAACTATCTGATCTTGGCGGATAATACTCTCCTGAAACAAAATGAATTGCTTTAATAATCACTCTAAAAATTACTTCTTGTGCTTCATTATTAAAAATAGAAAATTTTAATGTTGCATAACCCTCTTTATAAAATTTTAAATATTTTTTTTCAGATTTAAAAACATAAAATTCTAATGAGTCTTTAGCGGTATTTAGATTTTCGATAGTTTTAATAATTCGTTTTGGATCAAATCCTTCTTTCTGTAACTTACTTTGCATTTTTCTAATTCTAACTCTTAAAAATTTATCATTTTTATTTGAAGGATCTT
>RGRP01000039.1 GCA_010021145.1 Candidatus Fonsibacter lacus | reverse complement strand
GCAGCAATTACTAGTAAAATAAAATATACCAAAGATCTATTTGTTAAAAAACCTAAAGCAATTAAAAAACTTATTGAGGAAATATAGCAAAAGAATAAAAAATTTTTTATATCACTTCCAAATTTAATTGCAGTAGATTTTATTTTTATTTTTAAATCATCACGTCTGTCTTGCAAGGCGTAAATTGTGTCGTATCCTAAAGTCCAAAAAATTGCTGCCATATATAAGACGATAGTTTCTATAGTTAGATTTTCAAAAAATACTGACCAACCGAGTAACACTCCCCAATTAAACGTAAACCCAAGAAATAACTGAGGCCAAAACGTTATTCTTTTCATAAAAGGATAAGTGATAATTAATAATCCGGATGATAGACCTAATATTTTAGAAAAATTATTAAACTGAAATAATATTATGAATGCAGGTATTAGTAATAATAAAATAACAAGCCAGGCAGTTTTAATTGTAATTTTTCCAGAAGCTATTAAGCGTTTTTTTGTTCTTTGAACTTTGATATCTACATTTTTGTCTACAATATCATTGTAAACGCAGCCAGCACTTCTCATGATTATAGAACCAATAAAAAATAGAATTAAGTATTTAATAAATAGATAATTATTAATTATAAACCACTGGGTCATTGCTAAACTCCAAGCACATGGCCAGAATAGTAAAAAAATTCCAATTGGTTTATTTAATCTTAATAAGTTAGCAAATTGGCGCATTTTGTAAAAATTAGATAATTTAGTTACAATAACAGTTATGTCTTTAAAAGTAAGAATTTATTTAGATAAAAAATTAAACTTAGGTTTGGATTTAGTTTTAGAAAAAGAAGAAGCTCATTATTTGAAAAATGTGATGCGCTTAAGAGAAGGGGATAATGTATTTTTATTTAACTCAAAAGATGGAGAATTTAAGGGAGAGATCATTAGTTCTGACAAAAAAAATACAAAAATAAAATTAATCTCAAAAATTGAAAATATAAATAAACAAGGAAAAATATCTTTAATATTTTCATTAATTAAAAGTTCAAAGTTCGACTATTTAATTCAAAAATGTACGGAAGTAGGTGTAAAAAATTTTTTTCCAGTTATTTCTGAAAAATCTATTGCTAAAAATTTAAATATTGAAAGAACAGAAAAAATTATAAAAGAATCTTGCGAGCAATCTAATCAGTTATACTTGCCAGTTATTCATACAGTTGAAAAGTTAGATAAAAAACTTAAATCTCTTGATAAAAATTCTATAGTTTTTTTTGCAGATATTAACTCTGCAAATAAAAAAATTGATGAAGTTATTAAGAATAATAAAAATTGTGAATTTTATTTATTAATTGGTCCAGAAGGAGATTTTTCATTAAAAGAAAGAGACTTATTAAAAAATATGAACAATTGCATTCCTATTTCATTAGGACAGAATATTTTAAGATCAGAAACTGCAGCGGTTGTAGGTCTTGCTATATTAAATTCTAAGATTAATTAATTTTGAGTTCCTCCAACGGTAATCCCATCAATTAATATTGTTGGTTGACCAACACCCACCGGGACCCATTGTCCATTTTTTCCACATGTTCCAACCCCAGCATCTAACTCCATGTCATTACCAACCATTTTCACCTTTGTAAGTACATCAGGACCATTACCAATTAAAGTCGCCCCTTTTAATGGTTTGCCAATTTTTCCATTTTTAATTTCATAAGCTTCAGTGCAAGAGAAAACAAATTTACCATTTGTGATGTCCACTTGTCCTCCGCCAAAGGCAACAGCATAAATTCCTCTATCAACTGATTTAATTATTTCATCAGGGTGATATTTTCCAGAAAGCATATAAGTGTTTGTCATACGAGGCATCGGTATATGTTCAAAACTTTCTCTTCGTCCATTTCCTGTTGGCTGTACATTCATTAATCTTGCGTTCAGTCTGTCTTGTATGTAATTTTTTAATATTCCTTTTTCAATCAATACAGTTTTATTAGTTGGAGTTCCTTCATCATCAATTGTGATTGATCCTCTTCTATTTTCAATTGTTCCATCATCAACAACAGTGACTTGTTCATCAGCTATTTTTTGTCCCATTAAATCTGAAAATGCAGAAGTTTTTTTTCTATTAAAATCACCCTCAAGTCCGTGTCCAATTGCTTCATGAAGAAGTATTCCGGGCCAACCAGGTCCAAGAACTACTTTCATTTCGCCCGCAGGAGCATCAACACTTTCTAGATTAATTAACGCTTGTTTTAGGGCAATATCACAAACCTTTTTCCAATTTAATTCAGTGATGTATTCATCTAATATTTTTCTACCCCCTGTTCCATAGCTTCCAGTTTCTTTTCTTCCATTTTTTTCAACCATGACTGAAACATTAAATCTAACAAGAGGTCTTTTGTCCGAATAACTTTGATTGTCAGGTCTTATAATTTCTATTTGTTGATATTCAGAGAATATTGAACTTGAAACTTGTTTAACATATGAATTTTTAGATCTTAAATATTTATCAATTTTATTTAGTAGGTCTATTTTTTCAGAAAACTTTTTTGCTTCAATAGGATTAATATCTGTATAAAGATACTTATTCGTTTTTTTTGGACCTGAATTTATTTTTCCAGTATAATTTTTATTAGCGTCCAAAATTATTTTAGCAGATTGTTTTAAAGATTCTTCCGTTAACTCATTTGAATGTGAGTAGGTTGTAATATCATTATTGACTGATCTTAAGCCATAACCTTTGCTAGAGTCGTAACTTGTATTTTTTATTTTTCCATCATCCAATACTAACGACTCTGAAACAGTAGACTCTAGGAATAGCTCACCATCATCACACTTAAAAAGAGTATTATTAACTATTGTTTCTGCTGACTTTCTTGAAATTGAATTTTCTTCTGAAAAAAACTCGTTTAAATTTGGGTTCATTTTTAGTTAAATTGTCGCAAATTTTTTGTATATATTTGTGATAATAATATAGTTAAATAACTATAGTATATCTTTAATTAATGACAAAAAAATTACTTAATAAGTTTTATTTATTTTTAGTGCTTTTGATCTCACCAAGCACGTTATTTGCCAGAGACAATTGGCAAATGGGGTATAATGAGTCAGTAACTTCTGTTATGGATGACATTGTTCATCTTCATAATCGTATTTTACTTCCAATTATTGTTGCTATATCTGTTTTTGTACTTTTTTTGCTTTTGTATTCAGTTATAAGATTTAGAGCTTCAAAAAATCCAATACCTTCAAAAACATCACATAATACTTTTATAGAAATTTTGTGGACAGTTATTCCTTGTTTAATTTTAATAGTAATAGCAGTCCCATCATTTAGATTGCTTTACAAACAAGACGTTATTCCAAAAGCTGATGTTACTATTAAAGCTATAGGTTATCAGTGGTACTGGGGATATGAATATCCAGATCAAAATATTGCATTTGATGCAAACATGGTTGAGACAAAAAATCTAAAACCAAATCAACCAAGACTTTTAGAAACCGACAATCATGTGGTTGTTCCTGTTAATAAAGTTGTTAAAGTTTTAATTACTGCCAATGACGTGTTGCACGCTTGGGCAGTCCCATCTTTCGGAGTTAAAAGAGACGCCGTTCCAGGAAGAATAAATGAAACTTGGTTTAAAGCTGAAAAAGAAGGCGTGTATTATGGGCAATGTTCAGAGTTATGTGGTTCTCGACATGCGTTTATGCCAATTACGGTAAGAGTGGTATCTGAAAAGCAATACAATGATTGGCTAAAAGAAGCTAAAGCGAAATTTGCAAAATACCCAGACAGTAATGTTGTTGCTGAAAATTTAATAAAGGAGAAAAAATAAATGGCTAATACAAGTTCTGATCATTCGCATTATCCAAGTTTTTGGACAAGATGGTTATTTTCAACAAATCATAAAGACATAGGAACTTTATATTTAATTTTTGCAATTGTAGCAGGAATTATTGGAACAATTTTTTCTGTCCTAATGAGAATGGAGCTTATGTATCCAGGAGATGGAATTTTAAAAGGGGATTATCATCTATATAACGTTCTGGTTACAGGTCACGGTTTGATAATGGTTTTCTTTATGGTGATGCCAGCAATGATAGGTGGATTTGGAAATTGGTTTGTTCCTCTAATGATAGGTGCTCCTGACATGGCATTTCCTAGAATGAATAACGTTTCTTTTTGGTTATTACCTGCAGCATTTATTTTATTAATTGCATCTATTTTTGTTGAAGGACCTCCGGGTGGGTCAGGAGTTGGCGGTGGCTGGACAATATATCCACCATTATCCTCAAAAGCGGGGCAGCCAGGACCTGCAATGGATCTTGCAATATTAAGTTTGCACCTTGCTGGAGCTTCATCGATTCTGGGAGCTATTAATTTTATAACTACGATTTTTAATATGAGAGCTCCAGGAATGACAATGCATAAAATGCCTCTTTTTGCATGGTCAATTTTAGTAACAGCATTTTTATTATTGTTATCTTTACCAGTGCTTGCTGGTGCAATTACAATGTTATTAACTGACAGAAATTTTGGAACAGCTTTTTTTGAGCCAAAAGGAGGAGGGGATCCGGTTTTATTTCAGCATTTATTTTGGTTCTTCGGGCACCCTGAAGTTTATATTATGATCCTTCCAGGATTTGGAATGATTAGTCATATTATTTCAACTTTTTCAAAAAAACCTATTTTTGGATATCTTGGCATGGCTTATGCGATGGTATCAATTGGAGTTGTAGGTTTTGTTGTTTGGGCTCACCACATGTACACAGTTGGTCTAGGGGTAGATACAAAAGCATACTTTGTTTTTGCAACAATGATTATTGCGGTGCCCACAGGAATTAAAGTATTTTCTTGGATAGCTACAATGTGGGGAGGCTCTATCACTCTTAGAACCCCGATGCTTTGGGCTGTTGGTTTTATATTTTTGTTTACAGTTGGAGGAGTTACCGGAGTTGTTCTTGCTAATGCAGGAGTTGATACTTCATTTCACGATACTTATTATGTTGTTGCTCACTTCCATTACGTACTTTCGTTGGGTGCAGTATTTTCTATATTTGCAGGATTTTATTACTGGTTCGGTAAAATGTCGGGATATGAATATTCAGAAGTTTTAGGAAAAATTCATTTTTGGTTAACATTTATAGGAGTTAATCTAATTTTCTTTCCTCAGCATTTTTTAGGATTAGCAGGAATGCCACGAAGATATGCTGATTACCCTGATGCATATGCTGGATGGAATTATATTTCATCAATAGGCTCTTATATTTCTGCATTTGGAGTTTTAGTGTTTTTAGTATTAGTTGCTCATGCATTTATCAGAGGAAAAAGAGTTCCTGATAATCAGTGGGGAGAAGGTGCGACTACATTAGAATGGACTTTGAGTTCGCCACCACCATTCCATCAGTTTAATGAGCTGCCTAAAATTAAATAATTAAATAAAGTGTACAAAACTACATTTGCTAATTACCAAAAAAGTAAAAATTTTTTAACTCTTAAAAACTTTTACAATTTAATGAAACCAAGAGTTATGTCTCTTGTAGTTTTTACAGCTTTTGTAGGTTTAATTATTTCAAATAAACAGTTAGATTTTGCAACATCAGCTTTAGCATTATTTTTTGTAGCATTAGGAGCAGGCGCGGCTGGAGCCCTTAATATGTGGTACGATTCAGAAATTGATGCAGTGATGTCACGTACGTGTTTAAGACCAATTCCTCTTGGAAAAATTTCAAACACGCAAGCTTTATACTTTGGAATTTCTTTAAGCCTTATCTCAATTGTAGGATTGTATTTAGTTTCAAATATTTTATCAGCTTCAATATTGGCTATTACTATAGGTTTTTATATTTTTATTTATACAATTTGGTTAAAGCGTAGAAGTGTTCAAAATATAGTAATAGGAGGAGCGGCTGGTGCATTTCCTCCAGTTATAGGGTGGGCAATTGCAAATAACAGTTTGTCCATTGAACCAATAATTTTATTTTTAATTATTTTTTTTTGGACACCATCGCATTTTTGGTCACTATCTTTATATAAATCTGAAGATTACAAAAAAGCTAAAATTCCAATGCTTCCAGTTGTATCCGGGGTAGATTTTACTAAAAAAAATATTTTTGCGTATGCGCTTATACTATTTCCTATAACTATACTTCCTTTTTATTTTAATTTTGCTGGCCTGGTTTATTTAGTGCCAACTATTATTTTAGGAGCATTATATATTTTTTTAACATTTAAGTTATTGAACGCTAATACTAAAAAAGACATAGGAAAATTTTCGAAAAAAATATTTGCTTTTTCTATTTTATATTTATTTTTAATTTTTACTTTATTATTAATTGAAAGTTTTATTAAATTTTTTTAATGAAAAAAAATTACATAACAGCAATTATATTAATATTATTAGTGATATTCTTTTTTGTATTTACAATTTTAAATATAGGAAATGGAATATTTGTTAGACCTTTATGAGCGTGCAAACTAAAAATAAAATTAATCCTATTTATTTAGTAATTATTTTTTTTGTAATGTTAGGATTGTCTTATGCTTCAGTTCCACTTTATGAATTATTTTGCAAAGTAACTGGATTTGGAGGAACAACTAAAATTTCTAAACAAGTTCCAAATGTTATTATAAATCATAATGTTACAACTAGATTTGATACTAACGTTGCAAAAGGTTTGTTTTGGGATTTTAAAGCAGAAAAAATAAAAGAAAATATTAAGCCAGGCCAGGTGTCAACTATTAAATTTAAAGTTAAAAATTTAGGGAATGAAACATCAACGGCAGTTTCTACATTTAATGTTACACCTGATTCTGCTGGAAAATACTTTAATAAAATTAATTGTTTTTGTTTTGAACAGCAAACTTTAAAAGCTAAAGAAACCAAGGAATTTGAAATGGCATATTTTATTGATCCAAAAATAGTGGATGACTTATCTACAAAGGAAATTAAGGATATTACTTTATCTTATACTTTTTTTGATGTAGCTAATTTTAAGAAGGATAAAAATTAATGTCAGGCGATCATAAAAAAGGACATGATTATCATTTGGTAGATCCAAGCATCT
>RGRP01000038.1 GCA_010021145.1 Candidatus Fonsibacter lacus | reverse complement strand
AAGTGGAAGAAGATAGGTGACATGATAACTGATGAGCCTGTTAAGATGTGGGATGATGCAATGGATGCTATCCGTTATGCTACCACTCACATAAGGCAGGAGTACTACACTGATGATAGTTACTATGCCTTCTAAACATATTTACATGGTAGCTTAATATAGGTATGGCAATCTTTACAATAGCTACTCCACAGAGACTTACTCCGGCATACAACCCGATTAAGTTCTACTTCGCAGGTACTAACTCAGGTAATGCAGGGTATAAGTTTATCTTTGACATCTACCAAAGTGGTACAGCTAACAAGATAGCTGAGTATAGGGTACTACCTGAATATGGCTCAGGCTATGGTCTTATAGACTTATCAAGACTATTGCAGTCTAAGGTTAGCTTTGACTTTGAGCCTAACAATACCACTGTATATGATGCACCCAATAGTCACTACCAATATGATGTGAGAGTAGGAGAAGAGTATCTAACAGTGGTGCAGTACTTTACACCCCTCACTAACAATGGAGGCAACGTGCAGATAAACGTGGTTAATAGCTTTGTGGTAGGTGACCAGATTAACATAGTGCAAGCAGGACCTGGCAACCCTAACCTTGAAGGATTGCAGACAGTGATTGCAGTAGGTGCAGGTTACTTGGTAGTGAATAGCCCATGGTCATTGATAACCAATGCAGCACTTAATGGTAACATCTACTATGCAGATGGTAGGACAACTATCACTAGGAACATAAACAACATACTTAAGTATTATGTGTTCAATGGAGCTATACCATGGACACAGTGGCCAAGCTACTTATATACTGACTACTACCTTACAAGTCCATCCGATAAGTTCCTGACATCAATACCTCAACGCAACTTCTATGCTACACTGTCACAGGACTTGTGGATGAATGCAGTGTATGGAGGACCAGGACCAGGCACACATAAGATCATCTTCTACAATGATGCAGGTGAGAGCTTTGAGAAATCAGTGTTAGCAACTGATCATGTAACAGGTAACGCAGTAGGTCCTAACAACCATGGAACACTTACTCCTATCGTAGGAACACTACCATTGATTAAGCCAAACACTGAGTACTATGCCTACTACTATGAGCACAATGGTGCACAGGTAACAACTGACTACCGAGTATATATAGACCGTAGAGTTAGGATGGAAGAGCACAGCATTGTATTCCTTGACCGATATGGCTCATGGGGTAGCTTTGCCTTTACAGGTAGAGCCTATGAACGTGGTACTGTCACAAGGGAGCAGTTCAATCAAGATGTGCCTGGGTACATTGACTCAGGTGCAGGTCAATGGCTATACTACACAACAGATAGAGGCTACATCAATAGCTATGTTAGTGTGGACAATACCATTGACTTGAATACCGATTGGATGAATGAGGACATGGCTGCCTACTTCACTGAACTCATCAGCTCACCATATACTTACTTCAAGGTAAGCACGTACTATGAGAACTGTGAACTACCTGCTAGCACACAGTATGTGAGCTGTAACATTGTGACCTCATCCTTTGAGAAGTACAAGCAACGGAATAAGAACTTAATTAAGCAGAGCATAACCATCAAGCTTGCTAACAATGATATAGTAAATGGTTAAGATACAATTAGCAACAGGCTACCTTGATGTTAAGGAAGGTACTGCTTTCCCTTTGACATTCCAAGTAGGCGACATTAGGGATATCTCACAGAGGAAAGGTAACTTTTCCAAGACCATCACATTGGTAGGTAGTAAGAATAACAATGACCTACTCAACCACTACTATGATGTGAACATCCAAGCGGGTACATTTGACATCAATGCCTTGACTACCTGCTCAGTTATTCAGGATGGCATACCTATCATGGAGGATGCAAGCCTACAGCTCACAGCAGTTAAGAAGGTACAGATAACAGGTAGCTATGAAGAGCACGTTGAGTATGAGGTATTAGTGAAGGATAACAAGGCTGACTTCTTTACAGCCATTAACAACCTTGAGCTAACAGATATAGACTTCACTGACCTCAATCACATCTATGATGCTAACAATGTGCAGATGCGTTTTAGTAACACTGAGGTGGATGGCTTCAAGTACTTCCTGCCAGGTAGTGGTGACAATGCATACAATACCATTGAGTTCAAGCCTGCTATCTTTGCTAAGACTTACTTTGACCGTATCTTTGCCAATGCAGGTTTCCAATACAATTGGGCCTCATTGAGTGATACCAAGTTTGATAAGCTCATCATTCCATACAATGGTGGTAGTGATAACCTTGACTATGCTGACTATGTGGTAAAGGCTGAGAAGACTACACCAAGTACTGTGACATCTGTACCGGCAATTTATCCTGTTACTTCAGTATATACATTTACAGGATTGACTGAGCTTGAAGATCCACAAGGATTGTTTGATCCTGTCACAGGAATATATACTACACCATTCAACATAAGCTCTGCTAATGCTCAGTATTATGAGTACACTATATTGGTTAACTTCAGCTTGGATATTACTTTTGGAAGTGCAACTGTTAGTATTGGTACACCTCAATACTATGTTTCATTCTTCAATAGTCCATATACTGTAATAGTACAATCACCAATGTACAATGGACCTACAGGGGTTATAGCAGCAGGTACATACAATGTGACTACAGATACCTTGAGTATAACTATTCAGGCTACTGATCCAACACTATTGCCTCAGCTCACTGCATTGGTATTGAATGCTCAAGCAGGAACAATTTTCCCAGGAGGCTCCTATCTTGGAAATCACACCTTAACCTTAACCATTAACTCAGCAGACATCAGCATCACACCGAGTAGCAACATTGTAGCTGTTGGTGGTATTATTGATGTCAATGACTATGTGCCTAAAAAGATTAAGCAACGTGACTTCATTAGTGCTGTGTTCAATATGTTTAATATCTATGCTGAGGTAGATAAGTCACAGCCTAACACTTTGAACTTAGTGCATAGGGATGACTACTATGATGCAGGTAAGCAAGTGGATTGGACATTGAAGCTTGCCAAGGACCAAGAACAGTCATTATCATTCCTACCTGAGCTAACCAATAAGAAGGTCATCTTAACCTATAAGGCTGATAAGGATGGACCTAATGAGACATACACCAACGCTACCAATCAGATATATGGACAGGCTGAGGTCATCTTCAACAATGAGTATGTTAAGGACATCACTACTAAGGAAATACTGTTCAGTCCTACACCGGTCATTGATACTGTCTTTGGTGCATACGTTCCAATGATCATAGGCTCACAGCCTGACACTAACATCCGCATCCTGTATGACAGCACTGCTGAGGTAGGGCTTACTTCATGTGCTGCATTCAACATCTATGACTATGGTGCAGTTGGAGCTACAGGCCTCACAGCCTATCCGTATGTCGGCCACTTCAATGATCCTATCAATCCTTCATGGGATTTGAACTATGCCATCTGTTCATTCTACTACTACCAGCCATTTACGCTAACCGATAACAACCTCTACAACAAGTACTGGCGTAGGACAATGGGCCAGATTAATAATGGTAAGATGTTGAGTGCCTACTTCAACCTAAGAGATGCAGACATCCAAGCCATGGAGCTCAATGATAAGATACGCATTGATAACTCATGGTGGAACATTAACAAGGTGATTGACTATGATGCCAATGCTAACAAGCTCACACAGGTAGAGCTCATCAGTGTAGATAGTGAGATAGACTTGATGGGAGTATTGCCTGGCTCTACAGCTATACCTGGTCAACCTGCTCCAATAGGTAATGGTAACAATGGGCCTATAGGTCATGTATCTACTCAAGCTATGTTCAATGTGCGTAGCATTAACTCCAACGTAGTACCTAATAGTAGTACAGGAGTAGTAACAGGTAAAGGTAATGTGGTTAACCCAAGCACCAAGAGTGTAGTGGTGACTGACAACAAGCTCATAGCTGAGGATGGTATCTATACTGACAACCTCACAGTATATGGCAAGATAAACGGAGTACCTGTTCAGACACCATGCCTATCCTATACAGCTGTACTGTTGCAGTCAGGTGCTACTGCTCCTACTGCATTCGAGATAGTGAACACCATAGGACAGGTTACATGGAACTACTTAGGAGTAGGTCAATACCAAGCAGTCTTAGATCAATGGGATTTAGGTAGCATACCAAAGGAAAGGCTAACCGTACTAATAGGTACTACACTATATGATGGCATATACAGTGCATACTTTGTCTCAACAGATAGCAGTGTATATGTAGATACTTCACAGATAGGTGTTGGCTTCAGTGACAACTATCTTAACATGACTACAATAGAAATCAAATACTACCCATAAGATGAATGAAGTAGAAATACCATTAAAGCTCACAGGTATAGCAGCCATCAAGGCTGAGCTTAAGGACCTTAAAGATAAGATTGCTGACTCCACTGATCCGGAACAGATTGCTGCCTATGCAGATAGAGCTGGTGATTTGCAGAAGAAACTAATGGGAGTTAATAAGCAGATTGCTAAGTTTAAAGAGGGTAGTAACTTTGACCAGGCTAAGTCTGCTTTTAGTGATATGCAGAACTCCATCATGAACTTAGACTTTGCTAAGGCATCAAAGGACTCAGCTAACTTCAATCAAACCATTAGAGCATTCAAACCGGATGACCTGACTAAGCAAGCTAAAGGATTTGGCTCTACCATATTGAACATTGGTAAGGCATTCGTATCATTAGGTGCTACTCTAATGGCTAACCCTATATTTTTATTGGTTGCTGTTATTGTTGCTATTGTTGCTGCCATACTTGTATTCCTTGATAAGATAGGAGTACTACAGAAAGCTATTGACTTCCTCATGAAGCCTGTTAATATGCTCATTGACTTATTCAAAGAGCTCACTGATTGGTTAGGCTTAACTTCTCATGCTGCAGATGCTAATGCTGAGAAGATGGCTAAGGCTAATGAGAAAGCAAGTGAAAGTTCTAAGAAAAGAGCTGAGTCAATTTCTGCAGGTTATGACCAAGAAATAGCAATGGCTCAGATAGCAGGCAAGGACACTACTCAACTTGAACTTGATAAGTCAAGGAGCTTAGAGAAGGAGGCAATCAAGAGAAAGGCCTCAGCCAAGAAAGCACTTGATGCTATGAGACACCAGGAGGGTGAGGATGCAGATAAGAAACGTAAAGAGCTAAAGAAACAAATAGAAGATGAGAATAAGCTCATAAGAGATGGTGTCAACAGCAGACTTCAGATAAAAGCTAAGGCAGCTAAGGAAGAGAGTGACAAGGAAAAGGAGGCAGCAGATGAAGCAGCAGCAAAGGCTAAGGAGGCTTATGAGAAAGCTCGTGAAAGAGCTAAGACTGAAGCTGCTAATAGATTAAAGAATGCAAGGGAGCTCAAGGACTATGAGCTTTCATTAATACAGGATCAATCACAAAGAGAGATAGCTATAGCTCAAGAGAAGTACAAGCGACTTCGTGAAGACCTTAAAGCTGATAACACTAAGACTGCTGCTGAGAAGTTACAGTTTATTAATATGTACAATGAGCAAGAGAAGGCAGCCATTGATGCTATTAATGCAGCTAAGAAAAAAGCTGAGGAGGATAACTTAAGAAAGGGCAATGCTCTCATAGCTGACCTACAGCTACAGCTAATGGAGGAAGGTACAGCTAAGGAGTTAGCTATGCAAAAGGCTAAGTATGATAAGCTAAGGGAAGGTGTTAAGAATGACATCACACTTACTGAGGAACAAAAGAAGACATTAACGGAGCTATACAATCAGCAAGAGCAACAGGAAGATGATAAGAGAGCAGCAGCTAAGAAAAAGCAACAGGAGACAATGCTACAAGCACTGCAAGATCAACAACTAACTGATCATGAAAAGTCACTTAAAGCACTTGAGACTAAGTACAATGAAGAGCTTAAGCTTGCTGAAAATAATGAGATACTTAAGAAGGCTTTGGCTGATAAGTACAAAACAGATAAAGAAAAGTTAGATGAGGATGCTGCAAAGGCAGCTATTGATGCTAAGCAAAAGGAACGTGATGCAATCATATCAGCAGTAAATGACATCTTTAATGTAGTGAGTGGCTTTGCAGGTTCTTTAATCAAGAACCAAAAGAAACTTGAGAAATTCAATAAAGCTACAGCATTGGTACAGATAGGTATAGACACAGCTAAAGCTATATCATCATTAGTGGCTTTATCTAATGCTAATCCATTTAACTCAGTCACAGCAGGTGCAGCGGGTGCGGCTCAGTATGCTTCAGGTATCATTCAGATAGCCACTAACATCATGAAGGCTAAGCAGATACTTAGCTCAGGAGGCACCCCATCAGCAGGTGGTGGAGGCACAAGCTCCGAGGCTTCAGGTGGTGCATCAGTAGCTCAACAAGTACCTCAAGGAGCTCAACTATTTGGCTCAGCTAACACAGGCAATACCTTCAGTGCAGGTAGCACATCCAATGAGACACAGACATCTATGACAGTGACTGCTGTGGTATCAGAGACACAGATAACCAATGTGCAGCATAAGATTAATAAGATAAACAAAAACGCAGAACTATAATGAACTCACTACAAGCTATCGTTGACCACATTGAGCTATTCTATAACAATCACCTACAGGTAAAGAAGGTAGGTAGTGACTTCAAGGAACAGCTTTACAACTTCGCCACTAAGGATGAGAAGTATCCTATTGTATTCGTAGTACCTGTAAGTGTTACACCTACAGAGAACACATCCGAGTTCAATTTTGACATCTATTGCTTTGACATCATCCAAAAGGATAGAGCTAACATCATCACTATCTTAAGTGACACACAGCAGATACTTAATGACTTGTATGTGTACTACATGGACAGCAATGACTACAACTTTGATGTAGTAGGTGTGCCATCATTTCTGGCATTGAATAATGACCTACTTGACTATGCTGCAGGCTATGTGATGAACATCACGCTGACAGTTAATGATTGGACTGACTGTGCTGTGCCATTAGAATAAACATTTAACCTGGTTATTGTAATATAGTTATGAGCTTAATTGATTGGTGGGGTAACTGGAGAACTAATCTGACACCACACACAGGTAACCTTCAAGCAACTGACCTAATAGAGTGTA
>RGRP01000037.1 GCA_010021145.1 Candidatus Fonsibacter lacus | reverse complement strand
AAAAAATTTAAAATTCTATCTTTTTTTAAATCATCGTCTATTTCATTAAAAATTTGATTCATTAAATTTGATACATATTCTTAACATTTGGAAAATTATTATTTTTTATGTCTTTTGCAAATTTTTTTATACAAATCTCAGTTCTATGCTTAAAATTATCATACATTTTAACAAACTTAGGCGGCTTTTCCGAAAACCCTAAAAGATCTTCTGTAACTAAAATTTGTCCATCACATTTATTTGATGCTCCTATACCTATGGTTGGTATATTGATACTTTGATTAATCTTATCTGCTAAATCCTTAACAACACATTCAACAACGACTGAAAAAGCACCTGCTTTTTCAACAGCGATAGAATCTTTTATAATTTGATTAAAACTTAGATGATCTTTTCCTTTAACTCTATAATCTGTTTTTTTTATTACACTTTGTGGCAATAATCCTACGTGCCCCATAACGGGTATATTATTATCAACTAAATATTTAATAGTTTTATAAACTTTTACTCCTCCTTCAACCTTTACAGCATCACAGTTTGTTTCTTTAATAATTCTTTTTGCATTCTTCAAAGCTATCATAGGATTTTTCTCATAAGTCCCAATTGGCATATCAACAACTAATAAACTTGCATTAATACCTCTCTTTACTGCTTTTCCATGCATAATCATCATATCTAATGTAACTTCTCTTGTAGATTTCATTCCGTGCAAAACCATACCCAATGAGTCTCCAACTAGAATTATATCGCAATATTTATCTAAAATTTCAGCCATTGGAGTTGTGTATGCTGTCAAACAGACCAAGGGTTTTTTAAATTTTTTAAATTTAATTTTATTTACTGTTAATTTTTTTTTCACAAATCTTACTCCCATTCAATTGTTGCTGGTGGTTTTGAAGTAATATCATAAACAACTCTATTAATACCTTTTACATTATTAATTATTTTATTAGAAATTTCTGCTAAATCTTTGTTTTTAAAATTATAGAAGTCAGCAGTCATTCCATCTTGAGAAGTAACAGCTCTCAATGAACAGACAAATTCATATGTTTTAGAATCACCCATAACACCAACTGTTTTGATTGGCAGAAGCACTGTAAAGGCCTGCCAAATTTTTTTGTAAAGATTTCTTTTTTTTAATTCAGTAATAAAAACACTATCTGCCTCTTGTAAAATTTTAACTTTAATTTTATCAATCTTGCCAGGAATTCTAATTGCTAAACCTGGTCCAGGAAAAGGATGTCTAAAAATTATTTCATCAGATAATCCAATGATTTTCCTCTTAGTTTCTGGATCGCTAACATTTTTTAAGGCATTTAAAAAAATTGATGAAGCATCAACATAATTTAATTTAACTTTATAGTTCTTTCTAAAAACATTAATTACCTCTAATGCCTCATTTTTTCTTAGTAAACCGGTATTTATAAAGAAACAGTGAAGGTTTTTTCCAATTGCATTGTATAATAGTGCAGCTAGAACACTGCTATCCACTCCGCCAGATAAGGCGCATAAAATATTTTCATCCCCAACTTCTGATTTAATATTCTTGATTAAATAATTAATTTGATTTTTTGAGTTCCAATTTTTTCTTAACTTGCAAATATTAAATAAAAAATTCTTAAATAAAATATTACCGTTGGTGGTATGAATCACTTCAGGGTGAAATTGAATTCCAAATATTTTTTTACTTGGATTTTGTATAATTGTATACTTGTAATCCTCACTAGAGGCCACGCCTTGAAAGCCTTTAGGTAGTTTTGTTACTACATCTGTATGGTTCATCCATACTTGCGTTTTTTTATCCTTATTAAAAAAATTTTTAGTTAAAATTGACGATTTATTGCTAAAAATATCACATCTCCCAAATTCACTCTTTTTATAATTTTTAACAACTCCTCCAAATTCTTTTGCTAACAACTGATGCCCATAACAAATACCAAGAATAGGTTTATTAAAATTTAATATTTGTTTTGGAATTCCTAAATATGAGGTTTTGGTAATTGATAAAGGACCCCCTGATAAAACAATTCCTTTTAAATTAGATTCATTTTTTAAATCTTTAGTTTTATAACAGCTAATAATTTCACAATAAACTCCTAGTTCCCTAATTCTTCGAGCAATAAGTTGTGTAGTTTGAGATCCAAAATCTATAATGACTATTTTATCTGTATAAGAAATATCTTTCATTATTTCTTATCGATTATGATCATTTTCGATAAATCATTTTTCTTTGAACATAATTCTTTGCATACTTTTGAAAAAATTAAATTACTTTCTTGTGCTTTTTTAAAATCACCTTCTTCAATGTTTAGTAAAATTTTTAAATATAAAGCCTCTTCATTTTTTGGATTTAAAACCAAAACTGTATCTAAATAATTTTTTTGTTGGCTATAATCTTTATTAATTGCTGATATTTTAGATAAATATAAATATGATTTTTCATTCTTAGTATTGAATACTATATCTTTTTCAAAATAATATTTTGCTTCTTTATAATCATTTTGATTAAAAAACTTTATGCCTTGATTAAAATAATCAAGGTTTGCAGCATAACTTGCTGAAACAAAAATACATAAAAAAATTGATATGAAAAATTTATGATATTTTTTCATAATTAACTTTCAAATGGATAATTAGGCGATTGTTTTGTAATTTGTATATCGTGTACATGACTTTCTTTTAATCCTGAATTAGTAATTTTAACAAACTTTGCTTTCTTTTTTAATTCTAAAATATTTTTAGCCCCAACATAACCCATTGATGCTTTTAATCCTCCAATAAGTTGATGAATAACTGTTCTTACAGGTCCTTTATATGGAACTCGTCCTTCAATTCCTTCTGGTACCAGTTTTAAAGAATCGCTTATTTCTTGTTGAAAATATCTATCAGCAGATCCTCTAGACATCGCACCTATAGAACCCATTCCTCTATAAGATTTATAACTTCTGCCCTGATAATAAAATACATCGCCGGGACTTTCTTCTGTTCCTGCAAATAATGACCCAATCATTACAGCATCTGCTCCAGCTCCTATAGCTTTTGCAATATCACCGGAATATCTAATTCCACCATCTGCTATAATTTTAATTTTTTTATTTTTTATTGATTTTGCAACATTATATATTGCTGTAAATTGAGGAACGCCTACACCAGCAACTATTCTTGTGGTGCAAATTGATCCAGGTCCAATACCTACTTTTACCGCATCAGCTCCATAATCAACTAAGGCTTTTGCTCCATCAGCTGTAGCTATATTTCCAGCAATTATTGTTGTCTTAATATTTTTTTTTATCTTTTCTAATGTTTTTAATACAGAAACTGAATGCCCATGGGCGGTATCTAAAATTATTACATCTGCACCAGCTTCTGCTAACTGTTCTGCTCTTTGATAGCTTTCTTGTCCAGTTCCAACCGCTGCCGCCACTATTAATGATCCTTTTTTGTCTTTTGCTGCCTCTGGATAGATTTGAGATTTTTGAATATCTTTTACAGTAATTAGTCCTTTACATTTAAAATTATTATCTACGATAATTAATTTTTCTATTTTGTTTTTAAATAAGATTTTTTTGGCTTCAGTTAATGATGTTCCAACCTTTGCTGTAACTAAGTCTTTAGTCATTAAATCTTTAACTTTAATCTTTTTGTCAGTTACAAACCTAACGTCTCTATTAGTTAAAATTCCAACTAATTTAAGATTTTTATTAACAACTAAAATTCCTGATATTTTATGCTTTTTCATCAATTCAGTTGCTTCCAATAAAGAAGCATCAGCATCAATCGTAATAGGATCGATTACCATTCCTGACTCAAATCTTTTGACTAATTTAATTTGGTTAGCTTGATCTTCTATACTCATGTTTTTATGAATACATGCCATTCCGCCTGACTGAGCCATTGCTATTGCTAATTTATATTCTGAAACAGTATCCATTGCGGAAGCTATAAGAGGTATTCCAAGGGATACAGTAGATGATAGTTGGGTTGAAACTATAGTTTCTTTAGGTAAAACAGAGGAATGCCTTGGTTCTAACAAGACATCATCAAAAGTTAAAGCTTCAGGGATTTCCATGTATAAATTTATTATATTAAAAACCTGAAGTCAAACAGTTTTTAAATTTCTACATAATAAATACATTTCTCTAGATTCTTTTCTGCTAGAGTCCGGTTTAATTCTTTCAATACTTTTAAAGAAATCTTTAGCATTTTTGATTAAGATATCTTCATCTTTTCCACTGAAAATTTTTACTAATAAAGTGGATTTAGGCTTTAAAATAACTTTAGATAAATTAATAACATCTAAGGCTATAGAGTTTGTTTTTATTGCATCTAAATCTTTATTACCTGTTGTGTTAACAGCCATATCCGACAATACAATATCAACTTTATTTTGGTCAAAAAAATTATTAACAAAATCTAAAAAATCAACTTCATTAAAATCTTTTTTATAAAAAAAAATATTATCAATTTTATCCATATCTAAAATATCTATAGATAAGTTTTTACCATTTTTATTAATTTTAGAACAAACCTGAGACCATCCTCCAGGGGCGCTACCTAAATCTACAATATTTAAATTATTCTTTAAAAATTTAAATTTTTTATTAATTTCAATAAGTTTAAAAGCTGATCTTGATCTATATCCTTTTTGTTTTGCTAATTTAGTATAAGGATCATTAAATTGTCGTGCAATCCAACTTTTGGAGCTTGCTGTTAAATTTTTATTTTTAAATTTTTTCAAAATTACTTTGTAAATCTAATATTTTTTTTAACCCAATTATTATTTAACGACATTACATCTAATAATTTATTCTTATTAAACCTGTATTCGTCATATTTTTTTCCAGCTAAATGAATAATTCCAATCCTATGATGTGGAAGATATGGCTCTACATAGGTATTTTGATTTTCATCAAATTTAATATTTTCAATTAAAAACCAATTGCAATAAGTTGGCAATATTTGAACTTTTAATTGATCACAATAAATAGTTATATTCATGGCTATCTGTTCAGAACCAAAGATCCTGCCTTTTTTTAAAGCTTGTCTTAAATTTTTTTGCCAAACTGACCAGTGAGGAGCGTCATGTTCTAGACAAAACACTCCGATATTTAGATGTGGTTTGAGCGCAACTTCTCTTGATATTTCATTTGAGAAACCAGAACTTTTGGCATGCTTATAATTTTGCGATCTTATGAAAGCGATATTACGAAATATCCAATCAGCTCTTAAAACTCTTCCATAAGCTCGATCTGCCGATGAAGATATAGATAAAGTTTGATTATCACTTCCTTTAAAATATAATTCTATAGCTGACCAATCATTCACCCATGCATCAGCATCTATCCAAAGATATTTTTTAAATCCTGGAAAATATTCAGGTAAAAATGCTCTGGATACTTGACTTTTAAGCCACTCTCTTCCTTTAATTTTATACTCAGGAACTTCTATATCCCATTTAGCTTTAATAATTTTATGAACTTTTTTTTCTAAAATTTTAATTTGATCTGATGAAAGCCCAGCGTCTAAAATACATATTGAAACGCTCTCGCTTTCTTTAAAAGCTAAAATTGAGTCTACTAACTCATTTAAAAGCTCAAAATACTTTGAATCTGCTAAAGATACAATTGCCCTATCACTCATATAAAATCTTCAGAAATTAGGCTATCTGTCGATTTAGAAGATCGTTTTTTTATAATTTTAAAGTGAATAAAACTAACTGGTATCAATAATAAATAAAAACATCCTGTGGCCAAAAGGGTATTGAATGGATAATTTATTAAAAAACCAAAATAAGCAGCAATTAATAATAATAAAAATATTAAAAAAGGTCTGCTTACTTTAATTCCCTTAAGTGAATAAGTAGGAATTTTACTAATCATTAAAAATGTTGAAGCTATAATAAAAATTATAGATAATTTTTTATAATCATAATTAGACGCAAGATCACTCAAAGATAAAATTAATGGCAAAAGTAATATTCCAGCACCTGATGGCGATGGAACACCTGTAAAAAAATTTTCTCTCCATTTCTCATTAGCTATTTTTGATCCTAAATTAAATCTTGCTAATCTTAAACAGCATGCAACTGAATGAAATAAAACTAATAACCAACCAACATTTCCTAAGTCTTTTAAAATCCATATGTAAACTGTAATCGCTGGTGCCACTCCAAAATTAATAAAATCAATTAAAGAATCTAGTTCTGCTCCAAATTTTGAAGTTCCTTTTATTAATCTTGCAATCCTTCCATCCATTGTATCAATAAGTGAAGCAATAGTTATGGCTATGACAGCATGATCAAACTGAGAATTAAGGGCAAACTTAATTGAACTAATACCAACGCACAAACCTAGAATACTAATAACACTCGGGATTACAAATCTTGGATGGATCATTCTAAAAATATATTATCTAAATTTTTGCTAATAAACTTTCCCCTGCAACTACCGTCTGTCCTTGTTTTGCTAAAAGTTTGTAATCATTATCGAAATATAGATCAACTCTACTGCCAAATCTTATAATTCCAATTCTGTCACCCTGATTTAAGTTCTGTCCTTCTTTGACTTCGCAAACAATTCTTCGAGCGACTAATCCAGCGATTTGCACAATTGCAAAAGTTTTTCCTGAATTGTTAGAGTACTTAATTAAATTTCTTTCATTATCTTCGCTAGCTTTATCTAGAGATGCATCAATAAATTTTCCGGGTTTATAAAATATTTCATTTATTTTTCCTGTGACTGGAACTCTATTAACATGACAGTTAAAAACATTCATAAACACACTAACTCTTTGATATTCTTTATCTTCCATATTGAGTTCCTTAGGACCTCTAACATTTGTTATTAGACTTATAACTCCGTCAGCTGGGCTAACTAAAAAACTATCGTCATTAATAGGATATCTTTCTGGATCTCTAAAAAAATAATAAACCCAAATTGTTAAAATAAAACCAATAACACCTAAAATTTTATTAATTAAAATTAATAACATAGTAATTATTACTGCTATTGCTAGCATTCTGTAACCTTCTCTATGTAAAGGCGGAAAAATTATATCGAACATAATTATTTAATTAGTTAAAAACATACTATATAAAAATATTTTTTATTAATATCAAAAAAACCATGTCAAAAATTAAAGTAAAAAATCCTGTTGTTGAGTTAGATGGAGATGAAATGACAAGGATTATTTGGGATTTCAT
>RGRP01000036.1 GCA_010021145.1 Candidatus Fonsibacter lacus | reverse complement strand
TTTTTAGATAGTTGATGTCTTTTTGGTTAAGTTTTGAATATTCCTTTTTCTCTTTTTTTAACCATTCAAAAAATTCTTTGTTATATTTGAGATAATGAACATAAAGAGATTTAGAAATATTTTTGCCTGTTTTCTTGCTTATTTTATTTTCTAAATGGCTTTTAAATTCTAATGCAAAATTTAAATCATAATTTCTAAAATCTTTAAAATTGGTGGCGACTTCTAGCTCGTGAATAGCATTAATATATTGCAGAATTGTTTTTGGATCTCTTGGGTCTTTATCATTAATTCCACATTCTGCCAATTCTTGAAAAAATTGATATTTTACAACCTCATTTTGTTCATTATATCTTGTGTTAATCATAGTGAAATTTGTTAATTTATAAAATCAAAAAGGCTTAATTGTTTATCTTCTTTTTTAGGTGGTGGGGGTGAGATATTTTTTAAATTATGGGGGTGGTTTTTTAATGGCTCACTAACCCCTACTTTTTGACTATTATTTGAGTTAGTCTTGGTAGTGCTAGTTGAAGAATTATATATAGCTGTTAGTGGCATATAATTAATTTAAGATTTTAGTTAATTCTCCGTCATTCTTAATGAAATAAATGATATTCTCAGGAATAATATTTAATTCTTTGTCTCCAACTTTAACATCAATATCAGAATTATAATGCATTGATGTTTTTGGCATATTGTGGCTTACGACTTCGCCAAGATAAATTTTATCCGTTTGAAAGTCTTTAAATAGAATTTTTTGACCTTTTTTTATCATATCATTTACTCAATTAAATTAATTGTAATTAGGAACAGGAGCATTAATAAAGTTATCTTTTGTTTCTGGTCTTGAATCAGGAATTTTTTGAGCTGGAGGATAAACAATCCCAGTATCCTGAGGTTGTCTTCTCCTCCAAACTTTTTTCCAAACTAATTTTCCGTCCCATTCATATTGACATTCTGAGCGCCATTTTTTGAAGCCAGTTCTGTCGCATATTACTAAATAATCCATATTAATTAACTTGTATTAATAATTCGGCACCAGATGAATAGGAATTAATTTTAACACGCATAGCCATTGGCATAGTTGTATAATTACTATTTTTAGAAGTTGTTGCATTTACAACATTACTATCATCTGAGTTTAACCAATTAAATGTTCTATCATCTTTTGATTGAACATTATCATTGGTTTGTTGAACTGTATAATTTATAGTCCCCGTTTTTATAAATGTCAAGCCAGTTATTCTTTCATTTCTGTCAGAATATGTCCGTTTTATAGGAATTATTTGAGAAATAGCTTCATCAACTGGACCAGCTTCAACATTTGTTGCAACTGCTCCACTTGCTGAAATTGTTTGAATAGAATAAAAATAGTTAGTAGTTTCTACAGTGTTATTGTTTGGTCCAGCTATAGTTTCGTTAATTGGAATAGTTTTATTTTTGTCTTCATAACCAGATATAACAAAATTAACACCAGATATGTTGCCAGTAGAACCAAAACCAATTTTTTTTGCAAAACCATCAGGACTTACCCACTCACTATTTGTAACTCCAATTCCATTTAAATTAAAATTACCCGCAGATCCTAATGTTTGATTTTCAAAAACACCATTAGGATCAACATCGGCTAAATCCATTTTGACTTCGATTCTTCGCATGTTTGCTCCTATCTTTCTTTTGATACAAAAATATAATCAATAGACATAGTTTTAGCTACAGCTTCGCCATTCTGAATACCAAAAGAAATTGTTAATTCTTCGTCGTCAGGTAAATTGGTTACAACTGATTTACCAAGAATAGTTGGATTATTATTGTTTGTAGATGCTGCATAAACAATTTCACTTACACCATCATAATAAAAACCTACTGTTAAATAAGTATTATTAGCAACAGTTGCAATTGCAGTTGCAGTTGAAGCGGTTGAATCTTTAACAACTACAAAATCTAAATTAGCGTCTCCATCATCTTTTCTGAAATAAACACCATCAGTTACAGCTAATGGAGTAGAATCGGTAATTTGAAGACCAATTATAAAATCTGATTCAGTTGCATCAGAAACAGCAAAGCGTGCTTTAAAAAATAATTTTTTGCCAGCTTCAAATTTAAATGATTCACCAACTTTTTGCAAAGCGTTTAAATCATTATCTGCGGCACTATTTGTAAGCAAAAGAACGCCACCATCAACATTAGCTAAAGCTTGTGTTGCTCCAGCTTGTGTTTCGGTAACAGTCCAGTCACCTGCTGTATAAGTATCAAAATCATCAAAATAAGTGTGAGTTTGAGTAAAATCAGGTTGGATCAATTGACCCAAAATGTTTTGTGCGGTAATATTATTAACGCCTTTAGGAAAATTTGTAGCCATAAATTTTTATAAATAATGTTGCAGGGAGAATTTCACTCCCTTTTACCCAAAATATAGGACAACTGTTAAAATTAAACGCCTTGTGAAGCAAAATAGCCACGAGGATCAGTAACGCCTACTGAATAAGAAGTCATAATTTTATATTTATGATCTCCTGATTCAAAAGCACCATCATTGCTAAATTCACCCTGAACGGCAGTGATCATTTTAGCACCTTCTGGAGCATCTGTAATAAATCAGCAACGTCTACTTCTTTAGTTTCGCGAAGTGAAGATGCTAAATATTCGTTACCTTTAGATACGACATTAAGATATTTGTTAAATTTACGAGCTTCCCAAGAAACTTGATAACCTAATGCACGAGTTCTTTGTTGGTATCTTGATACATAGCCTTGCGACATTGAATCATAATCAACACCAGCACCTTCGTTTTTAGTTTTTAAAAGGCCAAAAGGTGAAATTAACACATCTTCGTCAAATTGTTCGTCTGTTGACTCCATTTTGACAAGTTTTGATGCTAAAAGATCATCTTCTGTATACGCTCCCCAATAAGTTTTTACTCCGGGTTTTAGAGCTTTTGGAATTGTTCCAGTTACTATAATAGACATAATTTTATATTTTTATAATTAATATTAGATACCAGCAGTTGCGTTAGCTTCTGTGTGATTGTTAATTTTAACGCGCCATTTAGCATGTTGACCAATAGCATTATCAGGGGCGTCGACTAATCTCAAAATTTTCAATTGAAATGTTGAGGTAGTTGCTGGAGTAGAAGTATCCAACTCCGCACCAGATAAACCAGTGATAGTTGAACCTGATTCAGCATAAACCAAATTAGCATTTAAACCAACAGAAGTTGCAGCTAATGCAGTTCCTGCGGTTTCTTCTTGAATTTCAAATTCTTGAAGTGGATTATCAGCAACAATAGCTACACGTTCAGTAGATGCTGGATTGTAAGCAGCATTTAAATTAGTTGGGTTAGCTAGAAAACCAATAATAACACCAGTAATAGCATTATTATCACCAGCAGTTGCTTTATTAATTTCAGGTAAAGAACCTGCATTAAAAGAACGACCCGCAGATGTTACATTTACAGTATTAGATGTTCCAGTTTTTACAACTGGATCACCAATAAATAATGCAGTTGCATAGCTAGAGGGAATGTAGTAATAATTTTTAGGAATCTCTACAAAAGGAGAGTTCTTAACGGGTACTAATCCGTATGGAGTATTTAAATTTGTCATAATTATTTAATTAATTTTTTTTGATCTTTTACAACATAAGTCATTGAACCTAAACCAAGATCTTTTCCTGAAAGTTTATCAATGTTTTCTTGTTGACGATTATTTATTTTATTTTGATTATCTCTTTGTATTTTTTCATTCATTTCCTCAGAAATTTCCATGGCATAACGCATAAATGTTTCGCCCATTTTATTTTGACCACCTCTGATTGGAGCAATTTCTATTCCGTTATCATCAGTAGCTGGTTTGTATCCTAAATCAATTAAGTCTTGTAATCGATTAGGAATATTACCAGAAACCCAACGCCTTATAAAACCTGCCTTTTTGGGTAAGTCTGATAAAGCACCATGTCTTTTTAGATATGTGCGTGGTTTTCTAATAAATTCTCTGCCATCTGGTAATTTTACAATTTCTACATCACGATTAGTAGGTCTAATTTCTCTATCATTGTAAGTAGAAACCCTTTCTTGTACGTGTTCTTTTGAATTTTCTCTATTTGAATCAATATTTTTGTTTGTCATAAATTTTCTCAATTATTAATTATTAAAATAGTCATTAACAGCGTTTTGCTGCATTTGTTTAATTTGCTCAGATGTAAAATTGTGTTTTCTTGCAAAATATTGACATGTTTGACGCACGTCTAAAGGTAAATCATTATAAGTATATTGTTTTTTACCAACATTTATGCCTCTTTTACCACTTTCTACACTCGGAGCTTTAGTATTATTAAATTTATCACTAAATCTTAAATGAATTTCTTCAGTAACCATTTCTAATCTTTCATTAAGAGGAATGCGTTCTGATAAAGTGCTAAAATAAGTTTCTGCATATCCCCTCATTGGTGAATTTTCATAAAACCAAGTATTGTCTGGAATCCAATTATCAAATATTTTTTTATCTTCAGGCTGTATTTGTGATTTTGGTTCTTCTTGGATTTTTTCTTCAATTTTATTTTCATTAAAAGAAATTTTATTTTTTTCTAATTCATTTCTTTGCTTTTGAATTGCTCTAACCTTAGCAACATCACCTTCTAAAATTGCAGTCTCTTCTGCTTCGTCTAAAGATTGAAAGCGTTTTTGATTATTTTCTTCATATGCATATTTTTGCACGTTTAATATAACGTCCATTTGTTTTTGCATTTCCTCTAAACGTTTCTCTAAAGCTGTTTTTTCGGCAGTTAGTTTTCTATTTCTTTCATTTAAAACAGGAGTTTCTTTTTCCTGAATTTCTAAAAATTCTTCTGCTGTTTTATGAGGTTTTGGCGTTCCATCTTTATACCTGCCTTTAAAAAATTTGCCAGTTCTCCAGCCACGATCCCAAGCTTCTTTTTCTGTATCAGTTAAAGTTTCATAAAAAGCTTTTTCTTCGCTTTTTGGTGATTTTTCAACTAAAACATTTTCTTTTTCAAGCTCCTCTTCTTCCATTTCTTCCAAAATTGGATTAGGAGGTAATTTTTTATTTTGTTCAACTTTTGGTTCTTGCTCTTGTGCATTTAAACCAATATCAATATCTATTTCCTCAGAACGATCAATTATTTGCATGTTTCCTCATTAATTTGAATTGCTAAAATACTGCGATCAAGAATAATTCTATATTCTTTACCATCTTTGGTTTGATCTTTGCTTAATCTATAACCTTCGTAAGATGGAATTAAAATTTTATCACCAATTTTAGGTTTTTTCTTCCATTCTCTATCAGTTCCTTGATCAAAAGCTTTTTCGCCAATATCAATAATTGTTGCTAAAGTTTTAGCTCCTTGTAAATCATCTTTGGCAGATTCAGGTATAATTATTCCACCAGCAGTCTTTTCTTCAACCACATCAGGCAAAATTAAAATTCTATATTCAGGAACACTGTAACCAGAAGTATTAATCATTCAAACCTCCTGCAAAACTCTTTAAAATTTTTTCTAAATCGTTAGGTTCTTGTGAATTTAATAAATTGGCAATGTGATCAATAGCTTCACATCCACCAAAAACACTTAAAGCAATATCGTTTTGAAATTTTTCGCGTTTTATGTAATTGTGTGCGACACCATTTAATAATTCAATGCGTCTTTGTAATAAAAAATTTTTAAATTGAATAGTTACTGGATTTTGAATCCAATCTTTTAACTCTTGCATTTGTATTTGACTCATAATTTACTCATTTTGATTAATATTATTATCAATAGCTTCAGGTTTAATTTCCTTAACTTGTTGATTCTCTAGCTTTGCTAGCTCTACTGCCGCTTTAAATTTTCTATCTTCTTTGCGGTCGTCCATTTCTTTTTGTTTTGTTTCGGCATCAATCATATTATCCAAAACATCAAGTTTTTCTTTAGTTTCAGCAATTTCAGTGTCTTTAACTAATTTACCTGCTTGTGCATAATTGACTAATACTTCGGAATCAGTTTTTGCCGATTCTTTTTGTAGTTTTATTTGCTCTAGTTCTAATTCAGCAGATTTGATTTGAACATTAGCTTGAATTTGCATGCGTTTAGTTTCTTCCTGTGCCATTGTTAATTGAACGGCAGGATCAGGTTGTGGTTGTGGTTGAATTATAAATTTATCAAAATTTTCAATACCAGCTATTTCAAAAACTGTTTTATGCAACAACATTTGGTCAACATAAGGTGAATTAATAAAAGTCATCAAAAATTGCGCTTTTGCAAACTTTTGCATTGAGATCACATTTTCAGGATCTACAACTGGGACAATATCATAACCTTTTAAATCAAAATCTTCTTTAACATTTGGCGATTCGTTCAATTTAATATCTAAAATTTCCGCATATTTCTTTTGAGACAAGTAAGTTGAATTTATTTCGTAGAATATTTTAACTTCTTGTTTTAACGAATTGTAAATTCTTTTAAATACACTCTTAAATTGTTTTTGCCCTTGTTCTGCCATGCCCATGTATGTAGTAGCGGCAATATTTCCAGCATTTTCACCAGTCAATACATCTCTTAAAGAAGCTAATTCTTTACCAGCATTGACCAAAAATTGCATTAAAACAAATAGGGTTTGCGATGGTTCAGCGTGTGGCAATGGAACGATAGCATCACGAATATTTCCGCCGTAAGAATCAACCATTTTCCATTCAGACAATTTAAATGGCTTCATTCCACCAGAAATATTTAATGTTTTAGCAATAAATCCGCCACCTGTATTTTGTAAAGTTCCAGCATCATTAAGTTGATTAATATTTGAATTAATTGCGGAATTTATGTTATATAATAAATGTCCTAGTCCGATAGAGTAAAAAGATCCATCTGGTGAAGGAATAAAATTATATGCGGTAAAAAATTTTATTGGTTTAATTTTGATTATTTCTTGTTTTTTATTATACTTAACATCTTTTTCATTAAACCTTTTTACTAACTTTACTAATTTGTTTGTGGCTTTATGCACCACTGCAATATATGGTTCTGGGTATCCATCATTATCTAAATCAAAATAATTATGTTGCTCTAAAAAAATAACCAAACCCGCTGATGCTTCATCACTTGTTTGTTTTTCATCGTTAGCATCAAGAGAATTATCAAAAGAGGCACTATCTTGGGCTTTTGGGTCAAAATCAAAGTTAATATAATCACCACTACGAATTGATGAAACAACATCTTGCGGATATTTTTCAATAATATGCGTAACTGGTGCATCAAAAGATGGAGCAAAATCGTTAATTATTAATTTATCGGGGTAAATTAAATCTGACTTTATGCATTGGTCATTATTGTCATAATAATTCTTTTTAAACATTATCCCAAGCGTTGCTAAGCCCATAAACAATGCGTCCATGTCTTTTTCGTAATTTTCTATCTCTTCGTTTAATTGATAGTTCATTACTGTTGCAACTCTTTGACCTCTTTTAAGTTTAGCACCTACATT
>RGRP01000035.1 GCA_010021145.1 Candidatus Fonsibacter lacus | reverse complement strand
TCCGTTAATTTATCAAAACAATTTGGACAACTTACATCTTTTTCATATTTGGGTGAGTGAATATCTTTCTTTTTCATTGGAGTTCTACATCCAGCGCACATTAAATAATTTCCTTTTTTAGAATTACTCACAACAGTTATTCTTTCATCAAATACAAAACACTCCCCCTTCCATAATGATTTCTTTTCAGGAACATTATTAAGATAATTCAAAATTCCACCTTTTAATTGATAAACATTCTTAAAGCCTCTTTTAAATAAATAGCTTGCAGCTTTTTCACAACGAATACCCCCGGTGCAAAACATTGCAATTTTTCTATCTTTATCATCTGAAAGTTTCTCAAAATATTCTGGAAATTTTCTAAAATCATTAATCTTAGGATTTATCGCTTTTTCAAAAGTACCGATTTCACTTTCAAAAGACTTTCTAACATCCACAACTGTAACATCATTAGATAAAATTAATTGATTCCAATCTTTAGGATCCACCCTATTTTGAAATTTATATTTATCATCATTAAACAGTTCATTTAATGGAACGACTTCATTTTTAATTTTAATTTTGGCTCTTTTAAATGGAACAAAATCGACTTCACATTCATTAACAGTATCAAATTCTTTAAATAAAAATTTTTCTTTCAAGAATTTAATTAATAAATCAATATTAGATTGTTTTCCTGAAATGCTGCCATTAATTCCCTCTAAAGAAAAAATGATGCTTCCTTTTAACTTGTTATCAATAAGAAATTTTTTAAAAGTTAATTTATGATCAATAGGACTTTTAATTTTAACAAATTTATAAAAACTGATTAATTTTAACATTTTATAACTTTCTACAAAGAGTCATGCCGTCTGCTATTGACAATATCATACTCTCGGTTCCCTTAAAATCTTTAACAAATTTATTAAATTCTCTTATAGAATTTGTTTGATCATCATGAATATTCTGATTGGCAACTTTTCCTTTCCAAAGAGTGTTATCAATAATAATAATTCCATCTTTTTCTAAAAGCTCTAGTGATTTTAGAAAATAATTTTTATAATTCTTTTTATCAGCATCAATAAAAATTAGATCAAAAATTCGATCCTGATTAATAAATTCATCCATTGTGTCTAATGCTGGCGCCAAAATGAAATCAATTTTTTTGCCCGCACTATGTTTGCTCCAATATTTTTTAGCAATATCTGTATTATTTTTATCAATATCTAAACTAACAATAGAACCATTCTCGGGCAGCGCTAAGGCCATCGTTAAGGCGCTATATCCGGTGAAGGTTCCAATTTCTAAACAATTCTGAATGTTTGAGCTTTTAATAATAAATTGAAGTAAAGCCCCTTGATCTGGACTGATTTGCATTGTTGCGGCATTACCTAAATTTTTTTCTGTAAACTCTCTAAGTTCTTTTTGCAAAGGATGTTCATGAATACCTGTTTTAAAAAGATACTGCTGTAATTCAGGTGAAGATTCGATTGACTTAAACACTTTATGAAAGTTTTTTCTTTAAAATTTCATTAACAAGAGCAGGATTAGCCTTACCTTTGGACTCTTTAATTACTGAGCCTACAAAGAAGCCAAATAATTTATCTTTGCCTGATTTGTATTCAGCTACTTTATCAGCGTTTTCTTTTAAAACTTTTTCAATAATCTTTTCTAATTCGCCAACATTGCTTTCTTGAATAAGTCCTTTTTCTTCAACAATAACTTTTGGATCTCGGTTATCATTAATCATCAATTCAAAAACTTCTTTTGCAATTCTTCCTGAAATCGTATTATTTTTTATTAAATCTATTAATTTTGCTAAATTTTTAGATGAAATTGGGGAATCTTTGATAGACTTTCCAATCTTATTTAAAGCTGCAAACAAATCGCCAATCACCCAATTAATTGCAAGTTTTACATCAGAATTTTTTGCAATATCTTCAAAATAATCTGAGGTATCTTTGTCAGATATCAAAACACCAGCTTCGTAATTAGAAAGTTTATAGTCTTTTATTAAACGCTCTTTTTTATCATCAGGTAATTCAGGTAATTTTTGTTTAATTCCATCAACAAAAGATTGCTCAAATTTTAAAGGAGGAAGATCTGGATCTGGAAAATATCTGTAATCATGAGCATCTTCTTTGCTACGCATTTGTCGCGTTTCATTTTTTTTAGTGTCAAATAATCTTGTTTCTTGATCAATTTTCTTACCCTCTTCTAATAATTCAACTTGTCTTTTTGCTTCATATTGAATGGCTTGTTGCATAAACTTTATTGAATTAACGTTTTTAATTTCACAGCGAGTTCCAAAATCTTTGCTACCTGCTTTTCTAACAGATACGTTAACATCTGCTCTTAACGATCCTTCCTCCATATTTCCATCGCAAGTTCCTAAATAACGCATAATAGATCTTAATTTTTTTATATATTCAGCAACCTCTTCAGGTGATCTTAAGTCTGGTTTGCTTACAATTTCCATGAGTGCAACACCTGATCTATTCAAATCAATAAATGTTTTGGTTGGATCTTGGTCGTGTAAACTTTTTCCAGCATCTTGCTCAAGATGAAGTCTTTCAATTCCAATTTTTTTAGTTCCATAAGGCATATCAAGAATTACCTCTCCTTCACCGACAATAGGATGTTTAAATTGTGAGATTTGATAGCCTTGGGGTAAGTCAGCATAAAAATAATTTTTTCTATCAAACACTGAAAGTAAATTAATTTTAGCTTTTAATCCAAGACCCGTCTTAACTGCTTGTTCAACGCAAAATTTATTAATCACGGGCAACATTCCTGGCATTGCCGCGTCAATTAAACTTACTTGTGAATTTGGCTCTGAACCAAATTTAGTTGCAGAAGAAGAAAATAATTTAGCATTTGAACTTACTTGCGCATGCACTTCTAGTCCAATTACAACTTCCCATTTTCCTGTTTCTCCAGAAATATAATAATTAAATTCTTTATCGCTCATTACATCCACCAATCTTTTACTTGTGATTTAAAATTAACCTGCTGTTCTATTGAATACGCGGTATTTAATAAGGTTTGTTCATCAAAAGATTTTCCAAATAATTGTAACGCTAATGGCAATCCATCTTTATTATATTTTATTGGTAAAGATATAGCTGGAAGACCGGCTAAGTTTGCAGTCACTGTAAATATATCATTTAAATACATTGCAATTGGATCGTCTGTATTTTCACCAAATTTAAAAGCTGGCGTTGGAGTAGTTGGGGTTAAAATAACATCAACATCTTTATAGACATTATCAAAATCCATTTTGATTAAATTTCTAACTTTTTGAGCTTTTAAATAATAAGCATCATAATATCCTGATGACAAAACGTAAGTTCCAATCATAATCCTTCTTTTAACTTCGGCGCCAAAACCTTTTGATCTCGTGTTTTCATACATCTCTGTTAAGTCTTTTCCCTCTGCTCTAAATCCATATCTAACACCATCGTATCTTGCTAAATTTGATGAAGCTTCCGCTGGTGCAATAATATAATAAGTTGGAAGAGCATATTTTGTATGGGGTAATGAAATATCTTTAACAATCGCACCATTATCTTTTAAAATTTTAATTCCTTCTTGCCACAAATCATCCACTTCTTTTGGCATATTATCGACGCGATATTCTTTTGGAACTCCAACTTTTAATCCCTTAACATTATTTTTTAGTGAATTTAAAAATGAACTCTTAGGCTTATTTGCTGAAGTTGAGTCTTTATCATCATAACCAGAAATAACATCGAGCATTAAGGCAGCGTCTCGAACATCTTTGGTCATGGGTCCCGCTTGATCTAAAGAAGATGCAAATGCTACTATCCCCCATCTAGAGCATCGACCATAAGTAGGCTTTAAACCGACAATGCCTGTAAATGCAGCAGGTTGACGAATACTTCCCCCAGTATCTGTTCCAACGGTTGCGCATGTTAAATCGGCGGCGACGGCGCTAGCACATCCTCCGGATGATCCGCCTGGAACAAGATTTTCATTATTTAAACGATATGGATTTAAAACATTTCCAAAATTACTCGTCTCATTTGATGAACCCATTGCAAATTCATCTGAGTTAAGTTTGCCAATTAAGATTGCATCTTCATTCCAAAGTTTTTCAGTAACAGTAGACTCATATGTTGGAATAAAATTCGATAGAATCTTGCTTGAAGCAGTTGTTTTTACACCCTTAGTGCAAAATAAGTCTTTTACAGCAATTGGAGCTCCGACTAATGCTTTATCCAGTTTTTTATTAGTATCAATTTTTTTAGCCTTATTAACTGCATTTTCTAAATCCTTTGTATTAAAGCAGTTTAATTTGTCTGATTTTTCTATTCTTTTAACATAAGCGCTGACTAATTCTGTAGCGCTGCATTTTTTTTCTTTAACATGCTTTATGCTCTCGACTAATGTTAATTTTGTAAGTTCCGTCATATTTATTCAATAACCTTTGGAACAATATAATAATTCGAATTTTTCTCTGGTGCGTTCTTTAATATTTCCTCTTTCTCATTAATTTTTTTAATCTCATCTTTATTCATCGTTAGGGCTTGATCTGAGACTGAAGCTATAGGAGCAATTTTATCGGTATTAAGTTCTTTTAATTGCTCAACAAATTTTAAAATGGAATTTAAATCTTTTTCAAGTCGATCAGTTTCTTCGTTAGTTACTGATATCCTGGCTAGCTTTGATATTTTCTTAATAGTATCTTTATTAATTGACATTAGACTTAATGGTAAATCTAGCTAAATTAACATTTTAATGAAAACTTACAACCTATTAGAGAACGATAAATTTGCAGAAATAATAAATAAACAATCTAGATTAATTGGAATTGATCATGGAAAAAAAAATATAGGCATCTCTATTTGTGATGAAAATCATAATATCGCAACTCCTTTAACTTCAATTGAATTTACACAACTTAAATTTTTTATAAGTGAAATAAAAAATATAATTAAAGAAAATAACATTGAGGGAATAGTTGTTGGCAATCCAATTAATATGGATGGTTCTCTTGGTCCAAGAGCTCAATCCGCTCGAGATTTTTCTAAAAGTTTAACTGAACAATTATCAATTCCAGTGACCCTTTGGGATGAAAGACTTTCAAGTGAAGGTGCTTATAAAGGGATGTCAGAATTATCCATTAATGTGACAAAGAAGCAAAAAAAATTAGATGAGAATTCTGCCGCCTTTATTTTACAAGGCTTTATTGATTATTATAAAAATCAAACAAAATAAGTTATTTTGATTTAATGCTTGCAAGCTTTACAGTTAGCAAGTATAGAGTTGCTTTTAATGGCTATACAAAAAGAAGCTGTTAAATTCAGACACAAACACCTTTTAGGCATTCAATCTCTTTCTATTCCCGAAGTTAATTATATTCTTGATGAGTCAATGCAATTTGTTGACTTTAATAAAAGAGAACAAAAAAAATTAAATATCCTAACTGGCAAAACTCAAATTAATTTATTCTTTGAATCTTCTACAAGAACTTTAAGTTCATTCGAACTTGCTGGAAAAAGATTAGGAGCTGATGTGATGAATATGAATGTTTCAAACTCAGCAATCAAAAAAGGTGAAACTTTAATTGATACAGCAATGACTTTAAATGCCATGCATCCTGATGTTTTAATTATTAGACACCAAGACTCTGGTGCTGCAAATCTTTTAGCACAAAAAGTAAATTGCTCAGTGATTAATGCCGGGGACGGCTGGAGAGAACATCCAACTCAAGCATTACTTGATGCGCTTACAATCAGAATTAAAAAAGGCAAAATAGAAGGTTTAAGAATTGCAATCTGTGGAGATATAATGCACTCAAGAGTTGCAAGATCAAATATCTACTTGCTTAATATGCTGGGAGCTGAAGTTAGAGTAATTGCTCCTCCAACTTTAATGCCAAAGAATATTGAAAGTCTTGGAGTTAAAGCATTCACGGATATGAACAAAGGCTTAGAAGGATCTGACATTGTTATGATGTTAAGACTTCAAACTGAACGTATGCAAGGATCCTATGTGCCTTCAACAAGAGAGTATTATGAATTTTATGGTCTAGATTATAAAAAAATTACTAAAGCTCATCCACATGCACTCATTATGCATCCCGGACCGATGAACAGAGGCGTTGAAATTGATACGACATTAGCTGATGACATCAATCGAAGTATTATCAAAGAACAAGTTGAAATGGGAGTTGCCGTTAGAATGGCTTGTTTAAAAATTATCTGCGGAAATAATAAATGAAAATGAAACTTTTAATTAATACTCGAATAATAGATCCGCAAAATAATATTGATGAAGTTGGTGGAATTTTAATTGATGAAAATGGAAAGATTAAAGCAATAGGAAAAAAAGTAACTAAAGATAACGCTCCTAAAGACTGCGAAACTATAGACTGTAAAGGTAATATCTCAATTCCAGGAATTGTTGATATGAGAGTATTTGTTGGAGAACCAGGCTTTGAATACAAAGAAAATTTTAGAACTTTAAGTGAAGCAGCTTTATCAGGGGGTGTAACCTCTGTTGTAACAATGCCAAATACTATGCCAGTAATTGATAATGGCTCTATACTGGATTTTACAAAAAGAAGAGCAAAGGACAAATCACAAATTAAAATCTATCCATTAGCCACTCTTACAAAAAATCTTGAGGGTAATGAAATGTCAGAGTTTGGATTGCTAGGAATTATTGGTGCTATTGGTTTTACAGATGGAATTAAATGCGTTCAAAATAATAGAGTAATGGATAAAATATTTAATTATTCAAAAAATTTGAATAGTTTAATTATTCAATTTCCCCAAGATAATGAGCTATCAGCAAACGGAGCAATTAATGAAGGTGAAATTTCTACTAGATTAGGACTAAAAGGTATTCCAGATATTGCAGAAAAAATTATTATAGAAAGAGATTTAAGTTTGTTAGAGCTTTATAAAAATAGATATCATATATCTACCATCTCTTCTAAAGCATCGCTTCCAGTGATTGAAGCTTATAAAAAAAGGGGGCTAGAATTTACAACTGGAGTTTCAATAAATAATTTATCATTAAATGAAAATGACATTGGAGACTTTAAAACTTTCTTAAAATTATCCCCTCCTCTTAGAACTGAAAATGATCGTTTAGCACTTATCGATGCTGTAAAAAAAGGATTGATCGATGTTATAGTTTCAGATCACAAACCTGAAGACGAAGAGTCAAAGCGTTTACCATTCCAACAAGCAACAACGGGCGCTTCAGGTATTGAAACTTTATTGTCTCTAGCATTAGAACTTTATCACAATCAATCTTGTGAACTAAAAACACTTGTAAAAGCCTTAACTTGTAATCCTGCAAAAATATTAAATATCAATGCTGGAAACTTATCCATCGGTAGTGATGCCGATATAGCGGTTGTTAACCTTGATAAGCCATGGGTTGTTGAAAAAGAAAAAATAAAATCAAAATCAAAAAATACTGCAATTGAGAAACGAAAAATGCAAGGTAAGGTTGAAAAAACTTTTATCAATGGAAATTTGGTATTTGAGGGATAATGGATTTATTAATAGTTACGCTCTACTCTTATATATTAGGCTCTATAC
>RGRP01000034.1 GCA_010021145.1 Candidatus Fonsibacter lacus | reverse complement strand
TGCAAGAGTAGTTCTGCCGGATGTTGCTCCAATTAAAAAACCTCTACATTGAGCATCACCAGCTGCCCAAGCAAAGTCACCAATTCTTTGAAAGCCAAACATTGAATAAAAAAGATAAATAGGAATCATTTCAATATTATGATTTGAGTAGGATGTTCCTGCAGCAATCCAAGAAGACATAGCACCAGCTTCTGTAATTCCCTCTTCCAAGACTTGTCCACTTTTATCCTCACGATAAGAACTTAATTGTTCTGAGTCTACGGGCTCATATTTTTGACCTTCATGAGCATAAATTCCAATTTTTTGAAAAAATCCCTCCATTCCAAAAGTTCTTGCTTCATCTGGAATTATCGGAACTAATCTTGAAGAATACTCTTTATCTCTTAAAATTTTAGTAAGCATACTAACAAGAGCCATTGTTGTTGATAGTTCTCTATCACCAGAATCTAAATAAGAAGATTCAAAAATTTCAGCAGCTGGAGTTTTTAGAGCTTTTGTTTTTATTCTTCTTGTTGGAATAAAACCGCCAAGTTGTTTTCTTCTTTCTTTGATGTATTGAATTTCTTCTGATTTTTCATCAGGTTTGTAAAATTCTAAGTTTTCGACCTGTTTATCTGTAATTGGAATATTAAATCGATCTCTAAAATAATACATATCATTAACGTCTAATTTTTTCTGTTGGTGAGTTGTATTTATACTTTCTCCGCTTTTACCCATTCCATAACCTTTAATAGTTTTTGCTATAATCACTGTAGGAGATCCTTTGTGATTTTGAGCAGCATGATATGCAGCATATACTTTATGAGGATCGTGGCCTCCTCTATTGAGTTTCCATATGTCCTCATCGGTCATATTTGAGACTAATTCCCTTAATTCTGGATATTTTCCAAAGAAATGACTTCTAACATAGGCTCCACCTTTTGCTTTGAATGCTTGATATTCTCCATCAACGCACTCCTCCATTCTTTTTAATAATAGACCCGTTTTGTCTTTTGCAAGAAGAGGATCCCAGTAAGATCCCCAAATAACTTTAATTACATTCCAGCCCGCTCCTCTAAATAAACCTTCCATTTCTTGAATTATTTTTCCATTTCCTCTAACAGGACCATCTAATCTTTGAAGATTACAGTTAATTACAAATACTAAGTTATCTAATTTTTCTCTTGCCGCTAAACTAATGGCTCCTGTTGACTCAGGCTCATCCATTTCTCCATCGCCTAAGAAAGTCCAAACTTTTCTATTTTGATCTTCTATTAATGATCTATTTTGTAAATATTTCATAAATCTTGCTTGATAAATGGCCATGATAGGACCAAGACCCATTGATACGGTTGGAAATTGCCAGTAGTTAGGCATTAACCATGGATGAGGATATGAAGATAATCCACCACCATCAACTTCTTGTCTAAAATTCTCTAATTGTTTTGCAGTAATTCTTCCTTCAAGAAAAGATCTTGCATAAATGCCTGGTGCGCAGTGACCTTGAAAATAAATTAGATCTCCTAGATTTTTTTCATTTTGAGCTCTCCAAAAATGATTAAAACCAACATCATACAGAGTGGCGGCAGATGCAAAAGTTGCAATATGTCCACCAAGTTCTGGAAGTTTTTTATTAGCGCGCACAACCATACATGCAGCATTCCATCTAATTAAAGATCTTATTTTATTTTCTATAACTTGATCTCCAGGAGATTTAACTTCCATCTCTCTTGGTATTGTATTTATGTAGGGTGTTTTTTGATTGTAAGGTAAATTTGAACCAGAGATGTAAGCTTGATTAATTAATTTACCCAAAAGATAGTTAGCTCTTTTTGGACCATCTCTTTCAACTACATCATTTAATGATTCGATCCATTCAATAGTCTCTTGAGGATCTACATCACCCAAACTATCTTGTTCAGAAGAATAGTTTGTAAATTTCTTAAACTCTACTTTTGTTTCAAAGCTTTGTTTAGGTTCTTCTTTTATAATTTTTTTTTCAGGTTCTATTTTTTTTAAAACTTTTTCAGCCTCTTGAATAATTTTTTCTGTCTCAGGAAGTATAGATTTGTTATCGATGCCTTTTGAAGAATCTCCATTACTTAAAGTGGCTATTAATGAACCTTTAGAGACCTTATCACCAACTTTTACTTTTATACTAGAAATTTTACCATCAAAAGGGGAAGGAACCTCTACACTTGATTTGTCACTTTCTAGTGTAAGAACTGGATCATTTTTTTTAATTTGATCACCTTCTTTTATCAATACTTCTATGATTTCAACATTCTTAAAATCCCCTATATCAGGAACCTTAATTTCTAAATTCATAGAGTTTATTATATTTAAATGTTCTTTATAAAACCATTAAAAGTTTCGCTTAAATATTTGGTAAAATTACATTGGGAAGTTTAAAATTTTGGTGCCCACAGCCGGAATCGAACTGGCCACCTCTTCCTTACCATGGAAGTGCTCTACCAACTAAGCTATGTGGGCGTTTTAAATTTAAAATTTGTAATTTATAGTTGCTTTTAAATAAACATTAAAAACTAAATAATTAGCTAATAAAAACAATAAAATTACAAGCTACAGGTTAGCAATCTTGACAATGGACTATTATACCTATTAAACACAAGTCTCACTTTGAATAATAGTATTCAAATTGAACAACATAATAACGAAAGTAAATAAACGTAAGATGAGTAGCATAAAAGGCAAAGTAAAGTGGTTTAACGGTAGCAAAGGCTACGGTTTTATTGAGAGAGACGATAAACAAAAAGACGTATTTGTTCATATGTCAGCTGTTAAAGATGCAGGAATTGATTATCTTGATGAAGGAGATGTTCTTACATTTGATATTGAAGATGGAAAAAAAGGTCCATCAGCTGTAAATTTAAAAAAAGTTTAAAAACTAGATTTTTTTGATGGAGGAGGCTCACCCATGGGTATTCATTATGATTACAAGTCTAAACGTGGAGAAAGAGCTATGCTTAAAGAAGCAAAGAGAAAAGAACGTCTTGCTTTAAGAAAAGCTAAAAGAGCCTCAACCATACCCGCAAAAGAACCCGAACAAGAAATGCACGATATTAATAAACCTATTACTTTGGATGATTTAACAAATCCAAATAAATAGTTCGTGTTTGAGCTTGATGATTAACAATCAAAAAGATTTAAAAAAAGAACGTCTTTCAGAGGCCCTTAGAGAGAATTTAAAAAAAAGAAAAGAATTTTTAAAAAAAATTAAAGAAAGAAAAGCATGAGCGTTTTATCTGATCATTGGATAAAAAAGATGTCCTTAGAAAAAAAAATGATAACTCCTTTTGTTCAAAAACAACAAAGGAAAAATAAAATCTCTTACGGACTTTCTTCTTATGGTTATGATGCAAGAGTTTCTAATGAATTTAAAGTATTTACAAATATAGATTCAGCATTTGTAGATCCTAAAAAATTTTCAAAAAATAGTTTTGTAACAAGAAAAACTGATGTTTGTATAATACCCCCTAATTCATTTGCGTTAGCAAGAACTGTTGAATATTTTAAAATTCCAAGAGACGTCCTAGTAATTTGTCTTGGCAAAAGCACTTATGCAAGATGTGGAATTATTGTTAACGTAACACCACTAGAGCCAGAGTGGGAAGGACATGTAACTCTTGAATTTTCAAATACTACAACATTACCTGCAAAAATTTATGCAAACGAAGGAGCTTGTCAGTTTGTATTTTTAAAAGGTGATCAAGAACCAGAAACTTCATATGCTGATAAAAAAGGAAAATATATGAAGCAAAAAGGCGTTACTCTTCCAAAAATTTAAATATGCAAAAACTATTAATTAAGGGAGGAAAGAAACTCTCTGGTGAAGTAGTTATTTCAGGTTCTAAAAATGCAAGTCTTCCCATTATTATATCCTCATTATTATTTGATAATCCAGTGCAGTTTGAGAATGTTCCTAAAGTTAAAGATATCTATACATTAATTAATTTAATTAAGGTTTTAGGAAGAGAAGTTGAATTTGATGAAAACAAAGAAATATTAAAAATATCAAAAAAAAATAAAGATAAATATTTTGCTCCATATTCAATTATGAAAACTATGAGAGCTGGAGTTTTAGTTTTAGCTCCATTATTAGCAAAATTTGGGAAAGCCAGAGTTTCTTTGCCAGGTGGTTGCTCTATAGGAGCAAGGCCTGTGAACTTGCATTTAGATGCATTAAAAAAACTCGGTGCAAAAATTAATGTTAAAAATGGCTATATTGATGCAAGTGCACCAAAAGGTTTATTAGGTGCTAATATTAAATTTTCTTCAATTTCAGTTGGCGCAACAGAAAGTATTATTATAGCTGCAGTCCTTGCTAAAGGAATTACAAAAATTAGTAACGCCGCAATTGAGCCAGAGATTATAGATTTAATAAAATTTTTAAATAAATGTGGTGCTGATATAAAATATAATTCAAAAAGAATAATAATTATAAAGGGAGTAAACTTTTTATATCCAATAAGACATAAAATTATTCCGGACAGGATAGAAGCTGGAACTTATGCGATTGCAGCTCTGATAACTAATGGAAAATTATTAATTAAAAATGTTAATAATGATCATCTAGAAAACATTTTTAGTCTTCTAAGAAAAATAGGGGCAAAAATTAAAACATTTAAAGACTCCTTTGTTATTTTTAGAAAACATCAACTAAAACCATTTAAAATTATTACAAAACCTTATCCTGGATTTCCAACAGATATGCAGGCTCAGTTTATGGCTCTAGCCACTCAGATTAAAGGGTTGTCGGTAATTAATGAAGAAATATTTGAAAATAGATTTCTTCACGTTTCAGAATTAATGAGAATGGGTGCTGATATCAAAATAAAAAAACAAAAGGCCACAATAAAAGGAATTAAAAATTTAAATGGCGCAGAAGTAATGGCAACAGATTTGAGAGCATCTGTAAGTTTAGTGCTTGCAGCATTATCTGCAAAAGGAATTACAACAATTAATAGAATTTATCATTTAGATAGAGGTTATAGTAAATTAGAAAAAAAGCTTAATTTATGTGGTGCCAATATTAGGAGAGTGAATGATTAATGAAAATATTTCTAAGTTAAAATTATTAGCAGAAGATATTCAGGACTTGCATGTTTTTTCAGCTTATCTGCAAGACTCAGTAATTGTTGTGAACGATATAAAATTTTTACCAAAAACTAAAAAACTTATTTGTGTATTTAATCGTTTCATGTGGGAAGATGCTGAAAAAGGAATTTTTAGAAAAAATAAAAGAATACGTAGCGCTCTTGTTTTTGATAATGTTATAAAAGTTAAATCAAAAGGAATTAATCCTAAAAAAAAGACTAAGATACTTGAATTTCTAGCTATCAAAACAGAGATTAAAGATAATTATTTTGATATCAGGTTAATTTTTTCCGGAGATAGCATTTTATTAATTAAAGCAGAGGAAATAGCCTCATCTTTAGAAGATTTTGGAAAAACTTGGGAAACCAGTTATAAACCAAAGCATAAGATTTAGTATGAAAATTATAAAATTTAATAAAAATAGATTTTTAAAAGATCTAGATTTTATTTCTCGAAACAGAAAATTAAATTTTTCAAACAAAGCTAATATTGTAAAAAAAATTCTTAAAGACGTTAAAGCCAAAGGCGACAATGCTATTGTTTATTATCAAAAAAAATTTGATAGAAGCGCTGTTTCTAAAAAAAATATTATTTTAAGTAATAAGGAAATTAATAAAGTTATTAAAAGTTTAGATCCTTCTGTAAAAAGTTCTATTAAACTTGCATTTGATAGAGTTAAAGACTTTCACAAAAGACAATCAATCAAAGGTTATAAATATTTTGACCAATATAAAAATGAGTTGGCTTATAAAGTTGCTGCATTAAATAGTGTAGGAATATATATCCCTGGAGGAACAGCTAGCTATCCAAGTTCAGTAATTATGAATGCTGTCCCTGCGATTGTGGCTGGTGTAAAAAACATTACTTTATGTATGCCTACACCAAATAATAAAATTAATGCCGGCGTTGTTTATGCAGCTAAAATATGTGGTGTAAAAAAGATTTATAAAATAGGGGGCGCCCAGGCAATAGCTGCTTTTGCTTATGGGACAAATACCGTTACAAAAGTTGATAAAATTGTGGGGCCAGGTAATATTTTTGTAACTATTGCTAAGAAAGAAGTTTTTGGTGAAGTAGGCATAGACATGGTTGCAGGACCATCTGAAATTACAGTAGTTGCTAATGAGAATAACAACTCAACATTAACAGCTATAGATTTATTGTCACAAGCTGAACACGATGAATTATCTCAAGCAATATTAGTAACAACTAATTTAAAGTTTGGTCTTGAGGTTAAAAATAAAATTTATAAATTTTTAGATGTTTTGCCTAGAAAGCAAATAGCCAAAAAAGCAATTAAGGATAATAGCGCAATTATAATTTGTAAAAATTTTAAAGAAGTTATTAACGTTGTAAATGATATAGCGCCAGAGCACCTTGAGATTAAAACCAAAAATAATTCAGTTTTGGCAAAACAAATTAAAAATGCAGGATCAATTTTTTTAGGAGAAAATTCACCAGAAGCTATTGGAGATTATTTGGCTGGACCAAATCATGTTTTACCAACTGCTGGGTCAGCTAGGTTTGCTTCAGGACTATCTGTTTATGATTTTTATAAAAAAACCTCAGTTATTAAAATGAGCAAACAAGGTCTTGAAAAGATAGGAAGATCAGCTATACACCTAGCAAATTATGAGGGATTGTTTGCTCACTCTCAATCAATAAGAATTAGGATTAGTTAAATATGGCAAAAGAAGAAATGTTGGAGTTCAAGGGGTTGGTAACAGAGTTGTTACCTAATGCTATGTTTAGAGTTAAACTAGAGAATAATCATGAGGTTTTAGCTCATACGGCTGGAAAAATGAGAAAGAACAGAATTAGAGTTTTAGCTGGTGATGAGGTTATGGTTGAAGTTACTCCATATGATTTAACTAAAGGCAGGATCATTTTTAGATTTAAATAATGAATGAAACAAAACATAGTTTTGTTTTAGCCTCTGCATCACCAAGAAGAATAGAACTTCTAAACAATATAAAAATATTTCCAAAAATCATTTATTCTTCAGAGATTAATGAGGATATTAATAGCAAAGAAAATCCTAAAAAATATTGTATTAGAGTTGCAAAAAACAAGGCTCTCAAAGCTTTAGAAAAATACCCAGAAGAATTTATTTTATCAGCTGATACAATAGTTTTTTGTAGTAATAAAATTTTTTTGAAGCCAAAAGACAAAGAAGAGGCCAAACAATTTTTAACTTTCTTTTCAGGAAGAAAACATAATGTTTTGACATGTGTATGTTTAGCAAAAAACAACTTAATTAAAGTTAAAAAAGTTATAACTAAAGTAACTTTTAAAAGATTAAACGAGCAGGAGATCGAAGAATATCTATCAACTAATGAATGGAAAGATAAAGCAGGCGCTTATGCGATACAAGGTTATGCTGAAAAATTTATTAAAAGAATTAATGGTTCGTATTCAAATGTAGTTGGTTTGCCTTTGTTTGAAACTTATAATTTACTTAATTCACAAGGATTAATTTAATATTTTAATTGATTAATAAATTGTTTTGTGAAAAAAACATCCCCA
>RGRP01000033.1 GCA_010021145.1 Candidatus Fonsibacter lacus | reverse complement strand
TGGGAAATATTTACTCATGGAGGAAGAAATTCTACAGGCATTGATGCTATCGAATATGCTAAAATTGCCGAAAAAAATGGTGCTGGAGAAATTCTTCTTACATCGATGGATAAGGATGGAACAAAAACAGGTTATGATCTTGAATTAACAAGGACTATTGCAAATTTAGTGTCCATACCAGTGATAGCATCAGGTGGAGTTGGTAATCTTGATCATTTATATGAGGGATTTAATACAGGATTGGCTAGCGCAGTTTTGGCAGCCTCAATTTTTCATTATGGCGAGTATTCAGTAATGGATGCAAAAAACTATTTAATTAAAAAGGGAATACCAATAAGAATTTAATTATGTTTAAAAATTTAGAACAACTTGCTAGGAAGATAAAGAAGCAAAAGAATAAAAATCCAAATGTTTCTTATACAGCAAGCCTTTTTAAAAAAGGAAAAAATTTTTGTATAAAAAAATTTATGGAAGAGGCAAAAGAACTTGCAGCTTCATCTAAATATTCCGATAAAAAAAGTATAGTTCACGAAGCATCAGATCTATTATATCATTTTTTAGTTCTTATTGAGTTTAAGAAAATTTCAATTACTTCAGTTATGAAAGAGTTAAAAAAAAGACAAAAGATCTCAGGAATTCAAGAGAAAAAAAATAGAAAGAAAAATGTACGATCAAAATAATATATTTGCTAAAATTCTAAGAGGTGAAATTCCTTGTGATAAAATTTATGAAGATAAATATACTCTTGCATTTAAAGATATTAATCCTCAAGCAAAGATTCATGTTTTGGTAATTCCAAAAGGCGCATATGTAGACATGAATGATTTTGCCGCAAATGCTAAAAGTGAGGAAATTGAGGGTTTAATTAGAGCTCTAGGAAAGGTTGCTGGCATTCTAGGAGTGTCTGCGTCTGGCTACAGATATTTAGGTAATAACGGCAGAGATGGTGGCCAAGAAGTTCCTCATTTGCATTTTCATATATTTGGCGGGGAAAAACTAGGAAAAATGATCCATAAGTAACATGGAAAGATCCATAGATAGATTTTATCTACATCTTCTTTCAAGGAGCGATTTAAACAAATCAAATTGCAAAGAAAAAAATCTAGAAGTTGTTCTAGAAAAAAAACCAACAATAGATTTTTGTAAATTTCTTTATAAAGAAGTAGGAAGAGATTTTTTTTGGAGAGACAGACTCAAGTGGAGTAATCAAGATTGGTTGGATTATACAAGTAATGATTTTTTTAAATTATATATTTTAAAACAAAATAATAAATTAGCAGGATATTACGAGTTACTTTATGATCCAAAATTTTCTTCGATGGAGATACCGTATTTTGGAATATTTAAAGAATTTTATGGCAAAGGAATCGGTGGGCATTTATTAACTGATGCAATACTAACTTCTTTTAATCAACAGATTAATAAAGTGTGGGTTCATACGTGTACACTTGATCATCCTAATGCTTTAAAAAATTATCTCGCAAGGGGGATGAAGATTTTTAAAACTGAAAAGATATTTTTTAATCCAGAAAATTTATAGTTTTTTACTTCGGAGTCTCAAATTTTTCATTCGTATCAATATTTATTGAAATATTATTCATTAAGAATTCTAGAGTAGATTTGTCATAATTTTTTATTTTCCAGCCTACAATATTCATTTCTTTAGAGCTAAAATATATCTCGATACTTTCTTGAGAATTTAGATCTATGATTGCAATTATATTTTTATCTATTTTATTAAATTTTTCTACTTTTGATAATTTTTCTATAATATTTTCTTTATCTAGCATAACTCCTAAAGGAGTATCTTTGATATTGTAGTTATAGTTTTTGTCTTCTCTTTTATTAATTAGGAATAAATAATCATCATTTACAATAATTTCTTTATCTTCTTCGTATACACACCGCATTTTTTTTGGATAAACAATAAGACAATTACCATTTTCTGTTACATCATTTGTGATTTGAGTGAAATTAAATTTAATAGAATTTATTTTTTTTAAATTTTCGATTATTCTATCTTTTTCAGATCCTTTTGAATTAGCACAAAAAAAAATTAACATTGTTAAAACAATGTACGAAAATTTCTTCATTTATTTTAATAGATTTCTCTTTTACCTACGTGATTGGCTGGGCTAATTATTTTTTCTTCTTCCATTTGATCAATAATTCTAGCGGCTCTATTATAACCAATTCCAAGTTTTCTTTGTAAAAAACTAGTAGATGCTTTGCCTTCAGTTTTAATTATTTCAACTGCTTTATTATATAATTCATCTTTTCCTTCTGAGTTTAAAACTACTTCATCGTTTTCTTGTTCCTCAATTCTGGTTACTTCTTCAATGTAGGTTGGTGAGCCTTGAAGCCTTAAGAATGTTGAAACTCTTTCTATTTCTTTTTCAGAAACATAAGGACCGTGAATTCTTATAATCCTGCTAGCTGAAGACATAAAAAGCATGTCGCCATTACCGAGTAATAATTCAGCACCCTGCTCTCCTAATATAGTTCTGCTGTCTATTTTTGATGTTACTTGAAATGATATCCTTGTTGGAAAATTAGCCTTAATTGTACCTGTAATAACGTCAACGCTTGGTCTTTGTGTTGCCATAACTATATGAATTCCAGCTGCTCTAGCCATCTGTGCAAGTCTTTGTATGTAGTTTTCAATTTCTTTGCCTGCAATCATCATTAAATCTGCCATTTCATCTACAATGACAACGATGTAAGGCATTTTTTTCTTACTCTCGGAAGATGCTTTATCGTTAAATCCTGAAATATTTCTCACTCCAATTTCAGTCATTTCTCGATATCTTTTTTCCATTTCTTTAACGACCCATTTTAAGGCCGTTGTTGCTTTTTTAGGTTCAGTAATAACTGGCGTTAGCAGATGAGGAATTCCTTGATAGATAGAAAGCTCTAACATTTTTGGATCAATCATAATAAGCTTACAGTCATCAGGTTTGTGTCTGTAAAGAATTGATAGGATTAAAGTATTAATACAGACTGATTTTCCAGATCCAGTTGTTCCAGCAATTAAAAGATGTGGCATCGAAACCAAATCTCCAACAATTGGAAATCCTGAAATACTTTTTCCAAGTGTTATTGGAATTTTAATGTCTTTATTATTAAATTCTTTACTAGAAATTATTTCTTTTAGAGCAACATTTTCTCTTACCTTATTTGGTATTTCTATTCCTATGGTACTTTTGCCAGGAACAGTTGCGACTCTAGTTGATATAGAACTAGTGTTACGGGCTATGTCTTCAGAAAGATTTATAATTTTTGAAGTTTTTATTCCTGCGGTAGGTTCAAATTCATATAAAGTTACAACAGGCCCAGCACTTACTCTTTTTATTTCACCTGAAATACTAAAATCTAAAAGAACATTTTCTAGAAATTTTGATTGAGTTTTATAACTTTCCTCATCTAATTGATTTTCAATTTTTACTGGATCATCAAGTAATTTTATTGGAGGAATTTTAAAGCTTGCAGATTTTTCAACCTTTGTATTTTCCAGAGGAAGTTGTTGTTGAGGAGAAACCTCTTGTATTGGCATTTCTTCTTGAATTTTTTGAGTAATATTTTCTTGTAAAGGTACATTAATGGTAATTTCTTCAGTATTTTTCTTTTTAATATAAATTCTAAATATTAATTTTGGAAAAAAACTTAATAAATTATTTATATTTACAAAAACAACTTTCCATTCTTGAAAATTTAATCCTGCGCTCAAATAAAAACATATGAGAGATATGCATGAAAAAACAACTGAAAGATAAGTACCAAAGGAATTATTTTTTATATTTAATTTTTCGGAAATAAAATTTGCAACAAAACCCCCAAAGCCATTATCGGGAAGCCAAAAACTTTGATCTATATTAATTGAGAAGAATAAAGCTCCAAAAATAATTGATAAAATTAAGAATAATAGTTTTATAGAGAAATTCTCAATTCTTTTTTTAAGAATTAAATATCCACCCCAGATAATTAAATTAAGAAATATTAAAAAAGCTAGGATACCAAAGGCTTGTAGAAAAAAATCAGAGATATAATAAAAAAAAGAAAAGAATTTATTATGAGTATTTTTATCTGAAGGAAATACATAGCTTATGTTGTTTGCTGAGTATGTTGTTAAGGAAATAAAATACGCAAGACCAGAAAAAATAGTTACGATTCCAGCAAGCTCAATTAATTTCACTTTAATAAATGTTATTATTTTTTCCATATTTTGCTTAGCGAATCACGATTAAAACCTTTGTATCATTAATATTCAGTTGATAGAATTCCAAAGCAAAAGACAATCATGCCTAACTCTCAAAAAATTTGCATTATTGGTTCCGGTCTCACAGCTTCGACCATTGCTTATTTATTATCAAAATTTAGATTGCAAATAGATATAGTTGAACAAGATCTTAATAAAAAAAAAATTAAGCCAACTAAGTTAGCATTAAGCAAACATTCGCTAGATCAATTATGTTTTTACGGACTAAAAGATATTAAAAAAAAATCTAATATTGTTAAGAATATTTATTTACATGACTCTTATTCATCCATTAGCTTAAAAAAAGATCTTGAATTTTCAGCGCCTAATACAAAAGAAGCATTAGCTTATATTATTGATGGTAGGATTTTATTTTCAGACATTAGTAAAAAATTACAGAGTTTAAAAAATATTAACATTATAAAGAAAGAAATATCATCAATTAATGATAATAAATTTTTCAAAGAAATAATTTTTAAAGATTTAAAAAAAAAAAATTATAATCTAATCATTTTTGCTTCTGCTCATAATCTTTTTTTATTATCAAAATTTAAATTAAGAAAAGTTGTAGATAAGTCCTATAACGAAGATGCATATGTTTTTAATATAAAACATAAAAAAATTATAAATAACTCTGCAAGACAATTTTTTTTAAGAGATGGACCTTTAGCTTTCCTTCCAGTTTCAAGAACAGAGACTTCTGTAATTTGGTCTATAAAAAATAATTCGATTAATAAAAAATATGTAGTAAGCAAGAAACATTTATTAAAATTTTTTAATACTCATTTTAAAGAATTATTTAATGAAATAATCTCTATCTCTAAGATTAATAAGTTTAATTTAAATTATATTTTTAATGAGTTAAAAGATTCAAAAAGAACTTTGCTATTTGGTGAGATAGCTAACAAAATTCACCCTATAGCTGGTCAGGGGTGGAATATGACCTTAAGAGATATATTTTCTCTAATTAAAGTTATTAAGTATTCTGAAAATTTAGGTCTAGAGATTGGCAATGATATTTTTATTAAAAAATATTTAGATGAGACAAGTTTAAATAATCTTACATTTGCGACATTGATTGATGGTATTAGAAAAATATTTGATATTAAGATTGATAGTTATGCCTCTATAAGAAAGAATACACTTTCCAATCTTGATAAGAATTTCTTTATTAAGAAGAATTTTATTAATATAGCTAATAAAGGTTTATTTATTTAATTCTTCAATTTTAATTATTTTACTTTTCAGGTCGAACCCGCGCTTTGCTGAAAAACCACCTAATAAACCATTAGATCTGATTACTCTATGACATGGAATAAAAAGTAACAATCTGTTTTGACTACAAATTTTTCCAACATGTCTTGGATGTATTTTTGTTCTTTTAGAAATAAAATTATAAGAGACGGTTTTTGCATAATGTATTTTTTTAATTTCATTCCAGACTTTTATTTGTTTTTTTGATCCAAAAATTTTTGTTTTGAATTTAAATTTTTTAATTTTTTTATCTAAAAATTTTTTTATTTGATCCTTTGCTTTTAGTAATTGAGGGCTATTTTTTTGTTTTGTTATTCTTTTAAAAGCAATATCAGTAATATAACCTTCGTCTTCTATAACAGAAATAAATCCTAGTTTAGTTTTAAAAGATAACTGGGAAGTTGACATTTATATTAAAACTAAATCATATCGTTTTTTTATGTCAATATTCGCTTTAGCTACAGCACCCGGAACTTCAGGGTTGGCAGTTATTAGAGTCTCTGGAAAAGAGGCTTTTAAAGTAGCTAAAACTTTAAGTAAATTTAAAAAAATTAAGCCAAGAATTGCTAATTTTTCTTCATTTTATGATCATAAAAATCGAATTATCGATAAAGGAATTTTTATATTTTTTCCAAAGCCCAATAGTTACACAGGAGATGATGTAGTTGAATTTCATGTTCATGGTAGTAACGCTGTTATTAAATATTTTTTAAAAACCTTATCAAGTTTTAAGAACTGTAGATTAGCTAAACCAGGAGAGTTTACTAAAACTGCTCTTCTTAATAAAAAAATCAACTTGTTACAGGCGGAGAGTTTAATCGATTTAATAAATTCTGAAACAGAGATCCAAAGAGTCCAGGCTTTAAAAGTAATGAATGAGGACACAACAAAAGTTTACAATAATTTAAGAGATGAAATGATTAAAATACTCTCTGATTATGAGGCGGTTATTGATTTTTCCGATGATGGAGTAGGTGATAATGTCTTTTTAAATAATAGAGATAAGTTATTGAAAATAAATGATAAAATTAAAGAAATTATACTTAATGGAGAAAATTCAGAGAAAATTAGAGATGGATTTAAGGTTTCGATCGTAGGACCAACCAACTCTGGTAAATCATCCCTAATTAATTTTCTAGCTAATAGGCGGGTGTCTATTGTTTCTAATATCCCAGGAACAACCAGAGATCTGATTGAGATAAGTATTTTGTTAAATGGAAAATTAGTAAGATTTTTTGATACTGCGGGTTTAAGAAAGTCAAAAAATATTATTGAGAAGAAAGGAATTTCATTAGCGAATAAAAATTTAAAGGATTCCGATTTAAAATTATTTATTTTTGATCATACAAAAAAAATAGATGAAAAAATTTTAAAATTATATGATGAAAAATCAATTTTAGTTTTGAATAAAATTGATATTAAAAAACCAAATAATTTTTCAGAGAATAAAATATATAAACCAGTTAGAATTTCAGTAAAAAAAAATATAGGCATCTCTACTCTTGTTAAAATAATTTCTAAAAAAATTGATGATCACTTTAAAGTTAATGAGGACAATATAATTTCAAGAGAAAGACATAGAAAAAGCCTTGAAAATACAGTGTTTTTTATTGAAAAATGCCTTAATAAAAAATCTATTAATCAGATTGATTTAGCAGCAGAAGATTTAAGATTAGCTGTTAGGAATCTTGGAGAAATTGTTGGATATGTTAATGTTGAAGAATTATTAGATAGAATCTTTAAAGATTTTTGTATCGGAAAATAGTATAAAAATAACTTATCTTTTAAGTTAATGGGTTATATAAACCCCATATGAATTTAGACAAAAATTTTGATGTAATTGTAATTGGAGCCGGACATGCGGGTTGTGAAGCCGCTGCAGCTGCTGCAAGATCAGGTGTTAATACTGCTCTTATTACAAATTCACTTTCAACAATTGGCGAAATGTCATGCAACCCTGCAATAGGCGGATTAGGAAAAGGTCATTTAGTTAGAGAAATTGATGCATTAGATGGAATCATGGGAATTGTTGCTGATCAATCAGGAATACAATTTAGATTATTAAATAGTAGCAGAGGGCACGCTGTTAGAGGACCAAGAACTCAATCTGACAGAGAACTTTATAAAAAATATATGCA